>JAAYCA010000029.1 GCA_012744435.1 Bacteroidales bacterium | reverse complement strand
GGCAGCAAGCTCCCGGATAACGTGTCCATTTAAATTTTTGTAAGTGACTGGAATAATGGAATTTTTCAAACTATCGGCGAGGACCTGACGTCCATGAACCTGCTTCCCGGCATTGCTGACATCACGAAACATCTCGACGAGGAGGCCTGCCGTCGGTTCTGGATGGATGCCCTGCGCCCAGACGGACCCAGGTGTCCTCACTGCGGCGCCGTTCTCAACGGCCGTCAGGCGTCATCGTTTGCGACCGGCCGCCGCGTTCATTGCCGTGACTGCGGCCGTTGGTCCCACTACCGGACCGGCACGGTCCTGAGCAGATCCGCCGCCGATGATCGCCAGCTCTTCGCCGTGGCCTACCTACTGCGCCTGGGGCTCCCCGTTCGCGTCATCGCCGCGGCCTCTGGGGTCTCCGATGATTCCGTTTATCGCTGGCGAAAAACATTATTGACAGCCCAGGAGGATGCATGACCGGGCTCGATCGGCTCAACTTGTCCCTGTTTGATACCGCAGCTCCGCCGGCGGATTCGAGGCCTGCCCGGCCCGACTATGTCGTCCGGATCGCCCAGACCCGCTCCGGTCACGACATCCTGTTCTGCACCCGGCATCCGGCTCCGGACGAGGTCCTCGATCGCGGCCGCCGCGAAGGCCTGGCCGTGTTTACTCCGCCAGAGATCGAGACGTTCCGTGACGCTCATCCCGAGGCCGTCGCCGCGGCTATCAAAATCAAGGTGGGCCTCCCAGGGTCCGAGATCGTTTCATCCCGAAGCCTCAAGAAGAAAGCCCGCCGATGAGTTACGCCACCGATCATCTCAGCGCCGGAGAGCGGGAAGACATCGCCAAATATTGCTTCCAGGTCACCGAGAAGCGCGGCGACGAACTCCACGGCCTGTGCCCGTTCCACGCCGAGAAGCAGCCATCGTTTAGCTACAATGCTGTCAAGGACGCCTGTAATTGCTTCTCCTGCGGCGCCAAGGGGGACCTGATTTCCCTCTGGGGCACCGCCAACGGATACAGCGACAACGCCGAGGCCTTCAAGGCCTTCCGCGACCGCTACTGCCCCGGCGACACATCACCGCCGCCCAAGCAGGACAAGCCCAAGGCGAAACCCAAGGCCGCCAAAAAGGACGACGACGTCACCCGGATCATCCCCGAGGAGGAATGGCGGCGCCTGCCGGTCCTTCCCGACGCCTGGCGCCGGCGCTGCCGGGAGAAATTCTCCTGGTCCGATGCCGCCATGACCGCTCTCGATCTGCGCCTGTGGGTCTCTTCAGGCGGCGAAGAGCGTATCGCCATCCCGATTCGACGGGATGACGGCGCCCTGGTCAACGTCCGATTGTACCGCCCAGGGGCCGACGAAAACAAGGTCAAATCCTGGGCCAGAGGCTTCGGAAAGTCCAAGCTGTTCCCGGCCCCAGCGCAATGGAAAAAGGGCCCGATCCTGCTCTGCGAAGGCGAAAAGGACACCATCACCGCCATTTCCCACGGCTTCAACGCCGTCACGCAGACGGCCGGATGCAACAGCTGGGACGACAAGTTCAACCGCTTTTTCGATGGCCGCGAAGTTGTTATTGCCTACGACGCCGACGAAAAGGGCCTGCAGGGCGCCCACAGAGTGGCCGGGAAGCTGGCCGGCGTAGCGTCCGTCCGCATGCTCCAGTGGCCCGACGTCATGGGCATGGCCGACGACCACGGCCAGGACCTGACCGACTACTTCGCCAGCCATGGCGGGACCACCCAGGGGCTCAGCGATCTCATCGGCTCGGCCGCCCAGGTCGATAAGCCGTCGCCCAGGGCCGCCGCCATTCCGGAAAACGTCAAGCGTTTTTTCGGCGGAGGCCGCGGCACCCAATTCAAGCCCCGGCTCGTTGCCGACGAAATCATCTCCTGGCGGCGTCTCATCCATGATCCCAAGGCCGGTGTCATGTACACATGGAACGACGCCAGCTGGGAAGAGTACGACCAGGCCAACATCCGGCGGCAGGTCCTGACCATGCTCGGCATCGAGGGCACCACGCCCCGCGTCACCGACGTCCTCGGCATCGTCCGCGACCTGTCCATCATGCCCCACGGCCGCGCCCTCAACGACCGGACCGGCATCATCCCGCTGCAGAACGGTATGTTCAGCGTCGATACCGGTTCCGTCATCGATCACGATCCGGACAATCTCAACACCTACACCCTGGACATCAGCCTCGACCTCCAGGGCGATCTTCCCGACTGCCCCGCCTGGAAAGCTTTCCTCCTGGAGAGCGTCGTGGATCCGGAAACCATCCGCGAGCTGCAGAAGTTTTTCGGCCTGTGCTACACCCGCGAGACGCGCTACGAAAAGGCCCTGTTCCTCATCGGCCCGGGCGGCGACGGCAAAGGCACCATCCTCAAGATCCTGCAGTCGCTCCTGGGCGAAATCAACATCAGCAACGTCACCCTGTCGGGGATCCTCGACCAGTTCCACCGCGTCATGATCAGGGACAAGCTGCTCAACGTCGCCACCGAGGTGGATTCCAGCCTGCTGCAGTCCGACATCTTCAAGACCATCGTCTCCGGCGAGCCGGTTACGGCGGCCTATAAGCACCGCGACGCATTCAACTTCACCCCGGTCTGCAAGCTGGCGTTTTCGGCCAACAAGCACCCGACCATGCAGGACACTTCGGAGGGCCTCTACCGGCGGCTGCTCCTCATCGAGATGGACAAGAAGTTCGTCGCCAGCGGCCGCGCCGACCTCTACCTCTACGACAAGCTCATCCAGGAGAAGGCGGGAATTTTCCTCTGGGGGCTGCGCGGCCTCCAGCTGCTCCGCCAGGAGGGTTTCAGGGCCTCGCCGTTCATGGACGATTGCCTCGACCGCTTCAAGCTGCTCAACAACCCCGTCTTGTCCTTCGTCCAGGTCCACGTCGCCGAGGACCCGCAGGGGTGGATCTGCAACATGGAGGTGTACCGGAAATATGCGCAGTTTTGCACCAAACGAGGATACAAGGCGCTCGGAGAGTCCCGTTTCGGAATCGAGCTCCGCAAGTGCTGCCCCTCTGCCCGCACCAAACGCGCCACGACCGGCGCTCGCCGGTGGGGATATGAGGGCATTTCCCTGGTGGACGACTATGGTGACTGAAAATCCGTCTAGGTTGTCTAACCTCCGTCTAGGCTGTTTTTATCAGGTTGGACGGCTGAAAGTGAAAGAATTTCATGGGGATAGCTCCATCCGTCTAGGACGTCTAGGCAAAACGCCAACTTATTCCCCTTACGCGCGTAGAAATGGAAGGGGGAAGGGGGAGAAAGAAAATCTTTTTTACCGTAAGGGGAACTTTCTAAATAGGTTAGACAGCCTAGACAGCTTAGACATGACTATGAAATTAAAAGGTTTTTTCCGTCTAGGCTGACAAAAAACAGCCTAGACGGATTCAAAACAGCCTAGACGGATTGGGAGGAAAAACAATGAACTACGCCTGGCCGGAAACGAAATTTGTTAACAAAAACAACATGTACCAACAGTTTGATCATGTCATGAGCGAAATCGACGAGGTGAACGAGATCGGACCCTGTGGCGACCTGAATCGCCTGGTTGAGGAATTGATGGACCTCCATCACAGCCTGGAAACATATTTCCGGATTCTGGAACGGGACATCTCTCCTCAGTATGTGTGCCGCCGTCAGGCCGCCGTTCTCCGCAAAAACCGTGACCGAGGGTATTGCGTCGGCTCGTCGTCGGCTGATTGTGGCGAGGAGGACCAATGAACCGCGTCTATATCTGCAGCCGGTACGCCGGCGACATCGAGCGCAATGTCAAAAACGCCCGGGCTCTGTGCCGGTTGGCCCTGGATGAAGGCGCTTCGCCCATGGCGCCGCATCTCCTTTATCCCCAGGTCCTTGACGATGGGGATCCGGATCAGAGCCTGGTCGGTCGTATGGCGGCCCTGTCCTGGGTCGCGGCCTGTGACGAGGTGTGGGTCTATGCCGACGAGCGTGGGCCGTCCGAGGGGATGATCGCCGAGATCGCCTATGCCGAGGCGCTGGAAAAGCCGGTGCGCAGGATCGACCGGGAGATGAAGGACATCACCGGATCACATAGCGGGAACTTAGGAGATACGATCATGAGAGAATACGAGGTGAGGGTTGAATTTTACGCAACGGTGAAACTGCCGTTGCCCGATGGCGAGGAAGCGCCGAATTGTTGCGACCCGGACAACGAGATGACCGACCGGGAAGCTATAGAGAGTGCTATAGCAAGTGCTATGCCGCAGCGGTGCGAGGTGTTTGTTTATGGTGAGGACCGAGAACCGGCGCAGGTGTTTGTTGATCTGGATCTGAGCAACGATTTACATGTGGATGGGTTTGAAGATGACTGAAATGCTTAACAAAACGATGCTGGATAGCTGGCGTAAGTATTGGGGCACCAACGACGACGATATACCAGACCCGCCACCGGCGTTCGTCCGAGGTTTTAATGCCGCAGTTGAAGCGCTTGGCCCGGTGGTTGCGGAACTGGTTGACCTGATGGAGCGCTCTGATAAGGAAGCGTTCGACGAAAACTGCCAGCCAGTGACGAACGGTGAATGGTTCCCGGCTATTGAGAGGGCGAAGGCTGCCATAGGCTAACGTGCTGATAACCGGCGGGGCTGACGGTCAGCCAAGCGCCGGATTTTTCGAGTAGCGAACAGTTGAACCCGTCCGGTTGATGTGCGGGTTATAATGCGGGGTTTCATGCACAAAGAAATCATTGGCGATGCAACACTTTATTTGGGCGATTGCCTGGAGATATTACCCTCTTTGCCGGGGGGAGTGGCCGATCTTATTTTGACTGATCCCCCGTATGGTGTGGAATTTGTTGGGAGGGCCGGGGTCCACGGAATGTTAGTAAATGACCATAAAGGGTTTGATGTTACCCCTTATATTGCCGAAGCCTTGAGATGCTTGCGGAGGCACCGCCATGTTTATGTTTT
This sequence comes from Bacteroidales bacterium, assembly GCA_012744435.1. GTDB lineage: Bacteria > Bacteroidota > Bacteroidia > Bacteroidales > UBA932 > Cryptobacteroides. Next base: position 7,604 of record JAAYCA010000029.1, on the reverse strand, counting down.
TGGGCCGCTTGATATTTCAAAGCTCAAATTATGCTCACCCGCCGAGTTGATTTGGGATAAAGAGATGTTTGGGCTTGGCAATCTTGCAATCCCCTGGGGGTGCCAACACGAAAAAATTACTTTTGCCATCTATGAAACAGGGAAGGCCGCCCGTGAGGGCGGCTCCGGGATATTGGCAGCACGTCTCCGGCGGGGGAGTGTCTTGAGGTGCCTCCGGCCAAATAGCCAAAGGGCAAGCGTTCACCCCACCGAAAAGCCGGTCGATATTTTGGCGCAGATGATTGAAAGCAGTTCAATGCTTGGAGAAACAGTATTGGACCCTTTTATGGGCAGTGGTTCGACAGTTGTAGCGGCATTGGCGGAGCGGAGAAAAGCAATCGGAGTTGAAATAGATCCGAAATACTTTGACATCGCTTGCCGCCGGATCGAACAGGCACAGAAGCAACTGAAATTAGCATTATAACTTTGTGGTTGGATGGAAAATTAACCACCCTAACAGACTACAGACAGGTAAAAACGGAAACTGACCGATGCTCACCCGCGCCCGAAAACTCCTCGAAACCGCCCCGCTCTCCGAACTGGAGAAAGCCGATCTCTACATCTGCCACCAGGGCGTGGTGGACGCCTCCAATCGAGCCAAAAAGGACAACACCGTCGCCAACCGGCGCGAATACCGGCTCGCCCAGGAGGAACTCGAGGAGGCCGTGCGGCGCTTCTGGCCCCGGCATTTCCCCGGCGAACCCCTTCCGGCGCCGGAAACAGCCGACGGCGATGACGGCGGGATCTGGTTTCGCACCAAGGCCGCCGCATTCGCCTGGTACGCTGACGAAGGCGGGCAGCGCCAGAAATCGTCCTTTTACGCCGTTGTCCCCTGCGACGGCAAGCGCGTTTCCCGCCTCGCCGTCTCCGAAATGCTGCGCAAGGAGCGCCGCACCGAGCCCGCCGCCGCCGATCTCTCCGCCCGCAAGGAGCTGGCCGAAACGGAAAAAGTCGAGGCCCAGGCCAAGCGGGAGCGCCTGCAGGCCGAGATCCTGGAGCGCAAACGCTCATCGATGTGGATCCCCCGGGATGTCGTCTATGAGCGCGAAGGCGATATCGTCGGCCGCCTCGCCTCCGATCTGCGTTACCGTGCCGGCCGGGATGCCCCGGCCCTGGCCCTTTCCTGCGGGGGCGATGTCAACCGCGCCGCCGATCTGCGCGCCGCCCTCGACCGGATGATCTTTGACTGCTTCCGCGATTTTTACACCGCCGGCGCCATCGAGATCGAATACCGGCCAGAGGACGAGGAAGACGATGATTCCGAATTTTCCGACCTGGAGGAAACCGCATGACCCAGCCCGTCCTCATCGAACATGCCGATGCCGTCCCGGTCCCCGACTTTTTCCCGCCGGAGATCCGCTCCCGCGTGGCGGGCAAGCGGATCCGGGTGCGTACCCACCGAGCCATGATCGACCGGCTGCGCGCCCCCGAGGACATGACTGTCCGCGAATGGGCCAACCGATACCGGGAAGTGGCCTCCGTCGAGGCCATCTCCGGTCCCTGGCGCGAAGAGGAAATCCCCCATACCGCCGAGATTATGGAGGCCATCTCACTGCCCTGGGTCCGTGAAATCTGCCTGTGCATGCCCGAGCGGGCCGGGAAAACGCAGGTGCTCATCAACGCCGCCATGTGGCAGATCGACCGCGGCATTGATGCCGGAAATATCTTCTGGCTGATGCCCACTGAAGCCGAGGCCAAAAAGGCCTTCGGGGAGCGCCTCATTCCATCGCTGCAGGCAACCCGCCGCACCCGCGCCCTGCTGTCCCGGTTCCGCGACGACACCACCCTCTCCATGATCCGTTTTCGTCACGGGGTGCGCATTTTTCCGGCCTGGTCCAACTCCCCGGCCACCATCGCCAGCTTCTTCGGCCGCCTTAATATCGCCGACGAAACCGACAAGTTCGCCAGCCGCGCCGGGGACGAAACCGACCCCCTGACCCTGCTCCGCAAGCGCGGCCGCGACCGCGCCGACAGCAAATTCATCTTCGCCAGCACTCCCGGCCAGAAATATATCTACACAATGACCATGGCCTGCGAACAGGTCTGGAGCCGCCGGCCCCGCTGCCCCCACTGCGGCGAGCTGGTGACGCTCACCGTCGATTGTCTGATCATTCCGGAGGGCGCCACCGAAGAGACCGTCAAAAACGGCGGCCATGCCGTTGCCTGCGCCTGCCCCCACTGCGGCGCCGAGTGGGATGACGCGGACCGCCGCAACGCCTGTCACGCCGGCGCCTGGGTCGCCGTCAAGGGCGGCGACCGTTCCCGCCCGACCTCCGTCGGCTACCATGCCGCCGCCTTCGCCATCGACAAGATCCCCCTCTCAGAGATCGCCGCCGCCCATCTGCGCGCCCAGGCCGGAGATCTGGCCGCAAAGGTCGCATGGGCCAACGGGTATCTTTGTGAGGACTACGTCGAGGAGTTGTCCGTCGGCCGCGATGTCGATCACATTCTCCGCTACAAATCCGGCCTGCCCCGCAACGCCGTTCCATTGGGGACCGCCCGCCTTGGCCTGTTGGCCGATACGCAGCAGGACCATTTTTATTATGAGCTCTGGGCCTACGGCTACGCCCCGGAATTTTCCATGCACATGGTCCGCCACGGCATTGTCCAGTCGTTTGACGATTTAGGGCACATCCTCAACAGCGAGGAATTCACCGATGCCGACGGGAAATCTCACAAAGTCAGCATCGGCCTGATCGACTCCGGCGGCGGCCGGAAGTCCTGGCAGAAGCACTCGCGGACCGTCGAGGTCTACGAATTCTGTCGCCTCAACCCAAAGATGAAGGCCATCAAGGGGATTTGGGCGGGCATGGATGGCGGCCTGATCACCTACAAGTCCGTGGACACCTACCCCGGCACCAACAAGCGGATCCCCGGCGGCATCGTCCTCGCCAACATCAAGGTCAGCTACTTCAAGGACGAACTGGCCCGCCGCCTGGCCATCGAGCCGGACGACCCCGGCGCGCTCCATTTTCATGACGGCATCGAGCCAGATTTTGCTGTTCACTACACCACCGAGGGTAAAGACGCCAATGGAGACTGGATCCACGACCGGAAAAAGGGACGCAACGACTTCTGGGACTGTAACGTCTACGCCATGGCCCTGCTCGAAATGCTCAAGACCCAGATCGGCAAAAAACCCGCGCCCGCCACCCGTTCGGCGGAACCGCCCCAGGCCCCGCAAACCGACATTCCACGCACCCTGCCCAGCTGGAGGAGGTAACATGATGACACTCGAATCCGTTCGCCGCACCATCAACGTCGCTCAGGCCCGGGAACATATCGGCTGCAAATCCCGCAGCTACGTTTACCGTCTGCTGGAACAGGGAAAACTCGAAGGGTATAAATACGGCGACCGGATGGGCACCCGGATTTATATGGATTCCGTCGAGCGGTTTATCCAGGAAAAAACCGATAAGATGGGCGAGTAAGCGAAAAAAAATATTGCCTAACAGCTATGCATATGATATAAATTAACCGAGTTCAAAAAACGGCACTTTTCCCGCCACAGAGAGGAGAAAATACCATGGCAAAATACAGCGTCGAATGCCCCGCCTGCAACAAATCCTACACCGTACAGCTTTACGGACCCGGCCGCGACCGGGAATACAAACTCAATAACTGGGATTGGACCTGCGACGCCTGCCGGGAGAAGCAGCGCCAGGAAGAGAACGCCAAGGCTGCTGCTGAAAACGCCGCCGCCGGACTTCCGGCTCTGACCGGCACGGAGAAGCAGATCGCCTGGGCGGAGACTCTGCGGGTCGAGAGGCTGGGGGTGATCCGCAAGGCCCTGGCCGGGGAATACGATTACTCCTACATGTCCGCCTTTTGGGGAAACTCCATCGGCTACACCGATGAGAAATGCCTCCAGCCGGAAGACCCCCGCACCGCCCATGCCATTGAAGTGCTGAGGCGGCAGGCTTCCGCCCGCTGGTGGATCGATCAACGGGAGACGAAGGTCGGCATCGTCCTGACCGCCCTGTTCGCCTCCCATCCCCCCGTCAAAGAAGATCCCCCCGAGATCCGGGAAGCCAAGGAAGAAGTTCTTGCCGAGGCCACCGTCCGCCCGGAACAGCCGAAAACCGAGACCGTCGCCGAGATCCGCGTCGGCGAAAAGTCGGTCGAGGTTTCCTTCCCGGAAAAGCGGGAGGATTTCTGGCAGATCATCAAGAAAGGGCTCGGTTACACCTGGTCCGGATCGTCCTGGAAACGCTCTCTCGGGGTCACCCACGGCACTCCGGCCGACCGGGCCGCCGAGGCGGGGAACAAACTCCTGGCTGCTGGATTCATCATCCGCATTCTCGACCCGGCCATCCGCCAGGCCGCCATCGACGCCACCTTCGAGCCGGAGCACACCCGCTGGATCAGTAAGATCATTGCCGGGGAATATCCCGGGTGGTTTTCCATCACCTGGAAGGAGGACAGCCGCTCGCTCTACGACGCCGCCCGCAAGCTCAAGCGCTCCAAGTACAGCAAGCCGGCTGTGGTGGTACCCGCCGAACAATTCGAGGCGGTCCTCGATTTCGCAGGGATGTACGGTTTTCGCCTCAGCCCTGGCGCTCAGGCGTTGGTAGACATGGCCCGCACTGCCAAGGAATCGGCACTGGTTGCTGCGCCCGTGCCTGCCAAAAAAGAGGCACTTCCAGAGCCAGGCAGCAAACCCGCCTGCCTGAACGTTCCCGAGAACGTCGAGGTTGATGATGAATTCAAGGACTGACCTCATGAAGCACCAAGCGGCTGCCGTCAAGAAAATGCTGCCGACGCGGATTGGGGCCCTGTTCATGGAGATGGGGACCGGCAAAAGCCGGACCGCCATTGAGTTAGGGATCCAACGCCAAGGGCGTATCAGTAAGATCGTCTGGTTCTGCCCGGTCTCCCTCAAGGAGACAGTGCGATTCGAGATCCTCAAGCACACCGATTGCTCCGCCGCCGATGTCCACGTTTTCGGTGACAAAACGAGGGCTAAAAACCTGCCGTCATGTCTCTGGCATGTGGTCGGAATCGAGTCAATGTCCTCCAGCACCCGTGTGATCTCTGCCGTCAACGCCCTGATTGACTCCCGGGCCATGGTCATCGTGGACGAATCGAGTTATATCAAAGGGCACACGGCGGCTCGCACTGAACGGATCACATACATTGCATCCCGCGCTCGTTATCGGCTTATCCTCACCGGGACGCCGATCAGCCAGGGGGTGGTCGATCTGTTCAGCCAAATGCGGTTCCTGTCGCCAAAGATCCTCGGTTACGGCTCATTTTATTCATTCGCTGCCAACCACTTGGAGTATTCTGAAAAATATCCCGGCATGATTGTTCGCTCCCACAACACCCAATTTTTAGCTGCCAAGATCCAGCCCTACGTTTATCAGGTGACCAAGGATGAGTGCCTTGACCTTCCCGATAAACTTTTTGAAACACGGTATTTTTCCATGACCAGCACTCAGCGCGTATGGTATGAGACCGTCAAGGAAGAAATCCTGACCGAGTGTCTGGAGGACGATTTCACCAGTCTCTCCATTTTCCGGCTGTTCACCGCCCTGCAGCAGATCGTCTGCGGGTTCCTCAATTACCGCCCCGTCCGCAAGAAGGCGATGGAGCACCATGAATTCAGCCACGACCGGATAGCAACCCTCATGGATACGGTGACCAGCATTCCGCCGGAGGAAAAAGTCATCATTTGGGCCAAGTATATCCGCGATGTCGAAGGGATCACCGCGGCACTCTCCAGGGAGTTCGGCGCCGGTTCCATCGCCCTCTATCACGGCGAGCTCAACGAGGCCAAGCGGGCCGGACAGGTGGAGCGGTTCCGCAACGGCGCACGGTTTTTCGTCGCCACCCCGAGCTGCGGCGGCCATGGCCTGACCCTCAATGAGGCGCACTATGTGATTTTCTACAACAACGGTTTCAAATACGCGGAGCGACTCCAGGCCGAGGACCGCAACCACCGCATCGGCCAGGCTCGCAAAGTGACCTATATCGACATTCAATGCCTCGACAGTATTGATGACCGGATCGCCCAGGCTCTGTACAATAAGGGGAGCGTGGTCGAGGAGTTCAAAAGGGAAGTCGAGAAGGTAAAGAGCAAAAAGGGGCGTTTGAAAAAACTGATAAAGTCTCTATAAAAATGGAGGATGGGATGATCAAAAAAAACAGGTTTGGAGAATACGAACCGAGAACAAGACAGGAGTCTTACATGGCGCACTGGGCATCAATGGCGCCCGACATGATCGAAATTATCAACAAACTTCCAGAATTGTGGGGGTATCAGCTTGAAGCCGCGAGAAATGCCCTTGAAGATAAAATCCAAGGGTTTGATCTCGGCTTCCGTCTGGGCTTCCCGGAAAAGTTTTTGCCATGATTGTTCTCGGCATCGACGACCATCGTAAGCGACAGGAAGTCACCGATTACACTAAAAAAAATCGGGTCGAAAAGATTTTTGTTTTTTATCCCGAGCGCTTTCCTTTGGAGTATCCAGGCGCCAAGCCGATCGAATACCGGGAAATCATCATGTACCGGACTTTTTACCCTCTTCTGGAGGAGATCCATCCGGATTGCCTGCTGGTCTTCAACGAGTGCCTTCGCACCCAAAACCGCAGCGATCTGACCTACAACTGCGCGCACCATTACTGCAATCAGACCCCGCACAAAATCGTTTTCGAGCATTTTCCCTTCATCGAGGCCCGCGACGACTTCATGATCCTGCTCGATTTCCTCGACAAGGGGCGCTACAAGGGCAAGGGCTTCTCCTGGGAGTTCCTGCGGGAGCAGGATGTCCGGGCCGTCCGTCATCCCCTGGCAGCCGAAGCGATTTCCATCGCCCTCGGCCCCAAGCTCCGCCAGAAATACCAGGCCAAAAAGGATCAGCTCTTCGCCGAGCTGACAGAGGAGCAGGACCCGGACATTATTCCCCGTCATCTCCACGTGCTGGCCGGCGATTTCAAAAAAGGAGGGATTGCCGCCGACCGGCTTCACGTCGCCCGCAACGCCCGCTTCAAGATGGAAAACGTTGTCACCTACAAGGAGGCCGAGCCAGGCAAGGAGTACACCATCATCGACTTTCCCCACCGCCGCCTCGACTTCTGCGATTTCGTCAAGACCACCGGACAACGCCGGTTCCGGTTCATTCACTCCGGCCTGCCGGTGGATGACTTCTATTTCTCGGAACTGACGGCCTGGATCGGCCGCCTCGAGGAGTTTTATGCTCAGACAGATCTATATTGACCGTACCGTTCTCGACACCGCCCGGGAGCGGATGGCCACCGTTTTCGACGAATTCGAGAATATCGTCGTCTCGATCTCCGGCGGCAAGGACAGCACCGTCCTGGCTCACCTGGCGCTCACCGAGGCCCACCGCCGCGGCCGGAGGATCGGCCTCTTTTTCCTCGACGAAGAGGTGGTCTATGATTCGACCGTCGATCAGGTCGACTACCTGATGAATCTCTACCCGGAGAACACCATCCGTCTCTGGCTGCAGGTCGAGTTTCACCTGACCAATGCCGCCAGCCTGACCGAAGGGCAGTTGATCTGCTGGGAGGCTGGAAAACACAAACTCTGGATGCGCCCCAAGC
>JAAYCA010000028.1 GCA_012744435.1 Bacteroidales bacterium | reverse complement strand
TAATAATTAATACTCCATAAGCGACAATGAAAGATTATTCTACCAAAGACATCCGCAACGTGGCCCTGCTCGGCGCATCCAAGTCCGGCAAGACCACGCTCGCTGAAGCCATGCTCTTTGAGGGCAAGGTGATCGACCGGAGGGGTACGATTGAAGACAAGAACACCCTCTCCGACAACGATGAGCTCGAGAAGCTCAACCAGCGTTCCATCTATGCGACTCCGCTGTATGCCGAGTTCCAGGGCGCCAAGATCAATTTCATCGACACCCCGGGTTCCGACGACTTCATCGGCGGCGCCCACGCTGCCTTCAAGGTCTGCGAGAGCGGGGTGCTCGTGATCAACGCCCAGCAGGGGGTGGAGGTCGGCACGGAGAACTTCCTCCGCCTGGCCGACGCCAAGAAGCTTCCCCTCGTGGTCGCGGTCAGTCAGCTGGACAGCGAGAAGGCCGACTGGGATGCCATCCAGAACTCCATCAAGGAGTCCTTCGGCGGCAAGGCTGTCTACGTGCAGTTCCCGGTCAACGCCGGCACGGCTTTCGACGGCTTCGTGGATGTCCTCACGATGAAATATTACCACTTCAAGGATGCCAACGGCAACCGCGAGGATCTCGAGATCCCGGCCAACCTGAAGGACCAGGCCGAAGAGGCCCGCGCCGCCCTCATCGAGAAGGCCGCGGAGTTCGACGACGCCCTGATGGAGAAGTACTTCGAGGAGGGCGAGCTCTCCGAGGAGGAGATCCACAAGGGCCTGAACCTGGGCATCGCCGCCGGCGAGGCCTATCCGGTCTTCTGCGTCTGCGGCAAGAAGGACATCGGCGTGAAGCGCCTGCTCGAGTTTGTCAAGGATGTCGCTCCGGCGCCGGCCGTCAAGGCCGACGGCGCCCCGTCGCTGTTCATCTACAAGAACGACGTGGAGCAGCACCTCGGCGAGGTCTCCTACTTCAAGGTGATGAGCGGCACGGTCTCCGCCGGTCTCGACCTCGAGGACCCCGTCTCCGGCAACAAGGACCGCCTGTCGGCGATCTACGCCGTCGCGGGCACCAAGAAGGAGTCTGTCACCTCGCTGCACGCGGGTGATTTCGGCTGCGCCGTCAAGCTCAAGAACGGCAAGTCCAACACGACCCTTTCCCTGCCGGGTTCCAACATCAAGTACGACAAGATCGAGTACCCTGCGCCGAAGTACCGCTGCGCCATCAAGGCCAAGGTCCAGCAGGACGAGCAGAAGCTCGGCGACGCCCTCAAGAAGATCGCCAACACGGATCCCACCGTGATCGTGGAGTATTCCAAGGAGCTCCGCCAGACCATCCTCAGCGGCAATGGCGAGCAGCATATCAACATCGTCAAGTGGCTCCTCAACAACGAGTACAAGCTCGATGTCGAGCTCTTCGCCCCGAAGGTGCCGTACCGCGAGACCATCACCAAGGTCGCGAGCGCGCAGTACCGCCACAAGAAGCAGTCCGGCGGCGCCGGCCAGTTCGGTGAGGTGCACCTGCTGGTCTGCCCGGCCGAGGGCGACCTGAACACCAAGTTCATGATCGGCGGCAAGGAGACCCAGCTGAACATCAAGACCCAGGACATCACCGACCTCGAGTGGGGCGGCAAGCTCGAGTTCTACAACTGCGTCGTCGGTGGCGCCATCGACCTCAGCTTCATGCCCGCCATCCTGAAGGGTATCAAGGAGCGCATGGTGGAGGGTCCGCTCACCGGTTCCTACGCCCGCGACATCCGCGTCTTCGTCTACGACGGCAAGATGCACCCGGTGGACTCCAAGGAAATCGCCTTCATCATCGCCGGCCGCAACGCCTTCCGCGAGGCCTTCCGCAACGCCGGTCCGAAGATCCTCGAGCCGATCTACAACGTCGAGGTCATGACCCCGTCCGAGTACCAGGGCGCCGTGATGTCCGACCTGCAGAACCGCCGCGGTGTCCTCGGCTCCATGGGTGCCGACAAGGGCTTCGCCATCCTCAAGGCCCGCGTGCCCCTTGCAGAGCTGTACCGCTATTCCACGTCCCTGAGCTCGCTCACCGCCGGCTCCGCGACCTTCACCATGGAGTTCGCCGACTACCAGCCGGTCCCGGGCGATGTCCAGACCAAGCTCCTCGCGGAATACGCCGCCGCGGAGAAGGACGAAGACTAAGCTCCGAACCATTCAAAAGAGGCCCTGCAGTGTGCTGCAGGGCCTCTTTTTTGTCTTTGGACCAGCTATCGTGCGCAGACGAAGGAGAAGAAGCGGTCGAGCTCTTTCTTTTCCTTGAAGCGGGCGATGTAGGCCATGTCGCAGAGGTCGTCGGACAGGGCCGCGGGCACGCGCTCCGTCATGCAGAGGTCCGCGCCGTAGCGGTCCAGGATCTCCTGGTGGCTGTGCCGGTAGGCGTAGCAGTCGCGGCGGCCGGCATAGGCGCAGTAGTACTGCTCGCCTTCGCCTTTGCGCCGCCCGTCGAAGGCGACCATGTCCGCCCAGATCTGATAGACGTCCGTGCTGTGGGCGAAATTCATCATGTCGGGGGTGTAGCCGCCCGGCGGGCGCATGTTGACCTCCAGTCCCACGTAGTCGCCTTTCTTGCCGAGGCCCTCGCGGTCGCGGTCCAGCTGGAAGAACTCCAGGTGCACGAAGCGGCTCGTGATGCCGAAGGCCTTGACGGTCCGGCGGCCGATGGCGGCGAGCTTCGCCGGGACGGTCTTGCCCGCCCAGTAGCAGGTCTCCGCGTTGGTGTGGACGATCTCCATGATGGGCGTCGGGAAGACGCTGTTGTTCTCGAAGACGGGTTCCCCCTCCGCGTTGAAGATGGCGTCGTAGCTCACCAGCAGGCCGGTGATGAACTCCTCGACGACGTACAGGCCGAAGTTGTCGGGATGCGAGCGGAACCACGCGTCCAGCTCCGCGTCGCTGCCGATCTTGGTCGTCCCGGAGGCGCCCATGCCGCTGTCGGGCTTGGCGATGACCGGATAGCCGGTCTTCTTCACGAAGGCGCGCACCCGGGCCTCTCCTTCCGAAGCCTTGATCTGCCGGGCCGTCGGGATGCCGCCCGCGGCGTAGTATTTCTTCATCTCGGACTTGTTGCGGATGGAGGCGATGCGGTCGCTCTTGATGCCGGTCGTCACGTTGAAGTCGGTGCGCAGCCGGGCGTCCTGCTCCAGCCAGTATTCGTTGTTGGACTCGATCCAGTCGATCCTGCCGTATTTGTGGGCGAACCAGCCCACGGCGCGGTACACCTCGCCGTAGTCCTCCAGGCTGTTGACCTTGTAGTAGTCGGTCAGGGCGCCGCGCAGCTCGTCCGGGAGCTCGTGGTACGGCGCGTCCGCAATGCCAAGCACGTTCACGCCGTCGGCGCGCAGACCCGAGCAGAAGTGGGCGTAGGTCTGCGGGAAATGCGGGGAAATGAAAATAACGTTCATAAAGGTATATACTTGATTCTCGGCAGAAACCTGCCGCATTTGTCCGTTGGAGATCTCCCAGGCGGTGCCGTGCAGCGTCTGCCGGCCGTCCTTCTGCAGGATGTAGCCCCCGTCCGGGAACGTGTAGAACGAATGCCGCCAGCTCTCCGGGAAGATGACGTCTTCGAAGAGGCGCAGTCCGTCCAGGACCACGCCGCGCACCTGGTGGTAGTGCGGGACGATTTGGAGCGTGGTAAGGCCCAGGCCCTGCAGCCAGCGGGAATATGCCGGATCGGCGGCCTCGCCGGGCAATTCGGGATGGGAGAAGACGCGCTCCGCGCAATTCATGGAGCCCGCACTGCAGCCCATCACCAGGCCGTCGAAGCCGCGCAGGGCCTCCCGGAGTCCGATTTCGTGGAGAAATCTGTTCTGGGTGGGGGTGTGTCCGCCGCAGAGCACGACCCAGTCGGCGCCGCGCACCAGCTCCCGGACCTGCGCGGCGTTGCGCCGGTCCAGCATCGTGACGGATGCGGGGTGGATGCCGGAGTTGCGGATGCAGGCCGTCATCGACTCCAGGACGTAGTCCGTGAAGCCCCGGTCGTCCGGCGCGGCGCTCACCAGCAACACGCGCGGGGAGACGGGCAGGGCCGCCTGCACGGCGGCAAGCAGCCCGTTGTCTTCGGTGAAACGGTCCTCCCCGAAACGGGTCGGACTCCCTGTGAGGATCAGCGTCATCGTGGCTGCAAAGATACAAAATAGAGATTTATTTGTATCTTCGTCAGACTGAAAAGAACCACAACGTATAACGAATCATGTCTCTCCTTTCCAAAACCCTTTCTGTCGCATTGGGACTGGTGCTGCTGCAGGGTGTTCCCGGCCGGGCCCAGGTCTATGCCGACTCCTCCACGCAGCTCGACAAGTACCTGGTCCCCGTGACCACGCCGTCGGCCGCGCCGGACGCCGAGGGCTTCCTCGGCCGCTGGCTCCTCCTCGAGCCCATCAGCAAACCCAACCGCTCCAACACCGTCTTCACGGACAGCTACATCCGCGAGGCCTTCGCGAAGGAATACTTCAAGGGCCAGCTGGGCGATGTCCTCCCCAAGGACGGCGCCAAGGTCAAGGTCACGGTCGAGTATCAGCCGCCGGTGAACCTCCAGGGAGGCCGTCCGGCGTTCTCCATGGAGGCGCCCGCGTATGAAAAGAAAACGGTCCGGCTGCAGTGGCACGCAATGGACAGCAAACGATTCAACGTCAAGTTGTTCCGCTTTGCGACCAACCTCACGGAGGACCGCTACGGCGTCATCTTCTGGGCCGCGACGGTGGTCAACTGTGAGGAGGACATCCCCAACGTCCGCATGGCTGTCGGTTCCAATTCCGCTTCGATGTGGTGGCTGAACGGCGAGGAAGCCGTCATCCTGTCCGGCGACCGCCGCATGGTGGCTGACGACGTCATGTCCCGCCGCCTGACCCTCAAGAAAGGCCGCAACGTCATCTGGGGCGCCGTCATCAACGGCCCCGGCATGAGCGACTTCTGCGTCCGCTTCGTCGACGAGGCGGGCAAGCCCGTCAAGAACATCACCCTCACTACGAAATAAATGACGAAAGATATGAAGACCAAGCTTTTCCTTGTTGGGGCGATCGCCCTGTTCTGCATGTCTGCGGCGGCCCAGGTGGGCCATCCCTATATCCATGACCCGTCCACCATCCAGGAGTGCGACGGCAAGTACTACACCTTCGGCACCGGTGGCGGCGGCCTGATCTCCGCCGACGGCTGGGTGTGGGAGAGCGGCGCCGTGCGCCCCGGCGGCGGTGCCGCGCCCGACGCGATCAAGATCGGTGACCGCTACCTCGTGGGCTACAGCGCCACGGGCGGCGGACTGGGCGGCGGCCACGCCGGCCGCATCCTGACGATGTGGAACAAGACCCTGGATCCCAATTCCCCGGACTTCGCCTACACCGACCCGATCGAGGTCGCCCATTCCGAGGTGGACGAGGACTGCGACGCCATCGACATCGGCTTCCTGATGGATCCGGACGGCCGCCTGTTCTGCACCTTCGGCACCTATTTCGGCAATATCCGCATGGTCGAGCTCGACCCGAAGACGGGTGCCCGCAAAGAGGGCGCCAAGGATATCGACGTGGCCATCGACTGCGAGGCCTCCACGATGATGTACCGCGACGGCTGGTACTATCTGCTCGGCACCCACGGCACCTGCTGCGACGGCGTCAATTCGACGTACAACATCGTCGTGGGCCGTTCCCGCACCCCGTACGGTCCGTTCCTCGACAACGTGGGACGTGACATGCTCAAGGGCGGCGGCAAGATGGTCGTCGCCGCTGAGGAGCGCCGCTTCGGCGCCGGCCACTTCGGCCGCTACATCGTGGCGCCGGGCGTCGAGAAGATGTCCTTCCACTGGGAGGCGGACCTCGACCTGAGCGGCCGCAGCACGCTTGCCATCCGCCCGATCCTCTGGAAGGACGGTTGGCCGGAGGCCGGCGAGATCGTCAGCGACGGCAACTACAAGATCCTTTCCCGCCGTCGCGGCTATGCCCTGGAGCTCACCGTGGACTTCGTCCGCGCCCAGGGCGGCATGCGCGGCTTCTTCGGCCAGCAGGACGAGACCGTCGTCGTGATCGAGAACCAGCGGCTCGAGGAGGTGATCGGCGGCTGGCCCGCCGGCGAGATCCCCGTGCGCTGCAGCGACTACATGGCCCGTCCCCACCAGAAGTGGACGATCGAGGCCGTGCCCGAGGCCGGCGGCTATCTCGGCGGTCCCTGGTACAAGATCGTGATTGAAGGCACCGGCCGCGCCCTGACGGCCGTGGAGGGCCATGAGCTGACCACCGCCCCGGCGTTCACCGGCGCGGACGAGCAGCTCTGGCGCATCGACCAGCTGATCGACGGCACCTTCCGCATCGTGCCGAAGGCGATCCCCGGCTGCCACCACCCCGAGCGCTTCTGCCTCTACTCCGTGGCCGACAGCACTCCCACCCTGGCGCGCTTCAACTTTGAGGACGACAACGCCAAGTGGGATCTGAATAAGCGCTAGGTCCGCCCTGACCCGGAATCTCCTAAGCGCCCGTTGCAAAAACGGGCGCTTTTTGTTACATTTGTAGATTGGAATAAACCAGTCTTACAATATGTACAGAACCCACACTTGCGGCGAGCTGCGCCTCGCCGACAAAGGAAAGACAGTGACCCTCGCGGGATGGGTGCAGAAATCCCGCAAACTCGGCGGCATGACCTTTGTGGACCTGCGTGACCGCTACGGCATCACGCAGCTGGTCGTGGAGGCGGACGCCGCCCCAGAACTGGTGGAGACCGCCTCCGGCCTGGGCCGTGAATTCGTCATCCAGGCCACGGGCGATGTGCTCGAGCGCCAGAGCAAGAACCCCAAGATGCCCACGGGCGAGATCGAGATCAAGCTCGCGGCCATCCGCATCCTGAATAAATCCGTCACCCCGCCCTTCACCGTCGAGGAGCAGAGCGACGGCGGCGAGGACCTGCGCGCGAAATACCGCTACCTCGACCTGCGCCGTCCGCCCCTGCAGCGCGCCCTCGCCCTGCGCCACCGCCTGGCCCAGGAGGTCCGTTCCTACCTCGACGCCCAGGGCTTCATGGAGATCGAGACCCCGTACCTGATCAAGTCCACCCCGGAAGGCGCCCGCGACTTCGTGGTGCCGTCCCGGATGAACCCGGGCACCTTCTACGCCCTCCCGCAGAGTCCCCAGACCTTCAAGCAGCTGCTGATGGTGGCGGGCTACGACCGCTACTTCCAGATCGTGCGCTGCTTCCGCGACGAAGACCTGCGCGCCGACCGCCAGCCGGAGTTCACGCAGATCGACTGCGAGATGTCCTTCGTGGAGCAGGAAGACGTGCTCAACACCTTCGAGGGCATGATGCGCCAGATGTTCAGGAACGCCCTCGGCGTGGACATCCCCGACCCGCTGCCGCGGATGAGCTGGTACGACGCCATGGACGCTTACGGCTCCGACAAGCCGGACATCCGCTTCGGGATGAAGCTCCGCGAGGTCACGCCGCTGGTGCAGGGCTGCGGTTTCTCCGTGTTCGACAGCGCGGCGTACGTCGGCGGCATCGCCGTACCGGGCTGTGCGGAATACACCCGCAAGCAGCTCGACGAGCTGACCGAATGGGTGAAGCGCCCGCAGGTGGGTGCGAAGGGCCTGGTCTATGTCCGGCTGAACGCCGACGGCAGCGTCAAGTCCAGCGTGGACAAGTTCTACACCCCGGAGCAGCTGAAGGCTGTCGCCGAGGCCTGTGAGGCCCGGCCGGGCGATCTGGTGCTCATCCTATGCGGAGAGAAGCGCAAGACGCAGACGCAGCTGGGCGTGCTCCGTATCGAAATGGGCGGCCGCCTGGGCCTGCGCGATCCGCAGGTCTTCGCCCCGCTGTGGATCGTGGACTTCCCGCTCCTGGAGTGGAGCGAGGAGGACCAGCGCTTCTACGCGATGCACCACCCCTTCACGGCCCCCAAGCCTGAGCACGGGAAGTGGTTCTATTCCGACAGGAAAGAGGACCTGGAGCGCGTCTGCGCCAATGCCTACGACTTCGTGCTGAACGGCACCGAGCTCGGCGGCGGTTCCATCCGTATCCACGAAGCCGCCATGCAGGAGCGGATGTTCGAGGTGCTGGGCATCAGCAAGGAGGACGCCGAATACAAATTCGGCTTCATCATCAACGCCTTTAAGTTCGGCGCCCCGCCCCACGGCGGCCTGGCGTTCGGATTCGACCGCGTCTGCGCCCTGTTCGGCGGGCAGGAGACGATCCGCGACTACATCGCGTTCCCGAAGAACAACCAGGGCCGCGACGTGATGATCGACTCCCCTTCCCGGATCGACGACGTGCAGATGGAGGAGCTGTATCTCGCTTCCACCTACACCCCGCCGCAGCCGTGAGGATCCAGTTGAACTACGATTTGCACGCGCAGAATACCTTCCGCATGAAGGTGTCCTGCGCGTGCTATGTGGAATACGAGACCGTCAAGGAGCTGGAGGGGCTCAATTTCGACCGCCTCCCGAAGCCCCTGCTGCACATCGGCGCGGGGAGCAACCTCCTCTTCACCGGGGACTTCCCGGGCACGGTCCTGCACTCCAACATCGAGTTCATCAAATACATCGACATGGGCCTCGACGAGGTGCCGGTGATGGTCGGCGCGGGGGTGGTCTGGGACCATTTCGTGGCGGAGACCTGCCGCCACGGCCTCTGGGGCGCCGAGAACCTCTCGCTCATCCCGGGCGAGGTGGGCGCCGCGGCCGTGCAGAACATCGGAGCCTATGGCGTGGAGGCGGCGGACCTCATCTCCGGGGTGGTTTGCTTCGACTTGCAGGAGCGCAGGAAGGTCAAGTTCTCCCGCGAAGAATGCCGCTACGGCTATCGCGATTCGCTCTTCAAGCAGCCGGAGGTCAAGGGGCGCTACGTCGTCACGAGCGTGCTGCTGCGGCTGACGCGCAGGCACAGTCCCCGGCTGGACTACAAAGGCGTACGCGATGCCCTGCAGGGCGCGGAGCCGCAGACGCCGCAGCAGGTGCGCGACGCCATCGTGCGCATCCGCCGGCAGAAGCTGCCCGACCCCGAGGAGATCGGCAGCGCCGGCAGCTTCTTCAAGAACCCGGTCGTGAGCCGGGAGCAGTTTGCGCGCATCTCCCCCGACGGGACTGCGCCGCACTACGACCTGCTGGACGGCACGGTCAAGGTGCCCGCCGCCTGGCTGATCGACCGGTGCGGCTTCAAGGGGGCGGCGGAAGGCGGCGCAGCCGTCTATGAGCGCCAGCCCCTGGTCATCGTCAATGCGAGCGGGACGGCCTCTCCGCAGGAGGTCCTCGCGCTCGAGCAAAGGATCATCAACGGGGTGCAGGAGCGCTTCGGCGTCACCCTCCACCCGGAAGTAGAGCACATATGAGCAGTTTTGTCATCGAAGGCGGGCACCGCCTGCACGGCGAAATCCTCCCCCAGGGCGCGAAGAACGAGGCCCTGGAGGTGATCAGCGCCGTCCTTCTTACCGCAGAGCCGGTCACCATCTCCAATGTCCCGGAGATCCTGGACGTGAAGAACCTCATCGCCCTGCTGCAAGGCATGGGCGTGGGCGTGGAACGCCGCGCCAAGGGGGTGTACACCTTCACGGCGAACCACGTCAACGAGTTCTACATCCACAGCGCGGAGTTCGTCCAGAAGTGCGCCCAGCTGCGGGGTTCCGTGCTCGTCGTGGGCCCGCTGCTCGCGCGTTTCGGCAGCGCCTTCTTCCCCAAGCCGGGCGGCGACAAGATCGGCCGGCGGCGGGTGGACACCCACATAGAGGGTTTCATGCGCCTGGGCGCGAAATGCGCCTACGACACGGACAAACGGGCCTACAACCTTTCTTCCGGCCACTCCATGAAGGGCAGCTACATGCTGCTGGACGAGGCTTCCGTGACCGGCACGGCCAACATCGTCATGGTCGCCGTGCTCGCCGAGGGCACGACCACCATCTACAACGCCGCCTGCGAACCCTATGTGCAGCAGCTCTGCAAGCTGCTCATGGCGATGGGCGCACGCATCGAGGGCGTCGGCTCGAACCTGCTCACCATCCACGGGGTGAAATCCCTCCACGGGGCGGAGCACCGGATCCTGCCGGACATGATCGAGGTCGGCTCCTTCATCGGGATGGCGGCGATCACGCAGAGCGAGCTCACGATCAAAAACGTGTGCTGGGAGCAGCTGGGCATCATCCCGGAGTGCTTCCGCCGCCTGGGCGTGAAGCTCGAGCAACACGGTGACGACATCTACATTCCCGCGCAGCGGAGCTACGAGATCGAATCCTTCATCGACGGCTCCATCATGACCATCGCCGACGCCCCCTGGCCGGGCCTGACCCCGGACCTGCTCAGCGTGATGCTGGTCGTGGCCACGCAGTGCAAGGGCAGCGTGCTCATCCACCAGAAGATGTTCGAGAGCCGCCTGTTCTTCGTGGACAAGCTGATCGACATGGGCGCGCAGATCATCCTGTGCGACCCGCACCGCGCCGTGGTGATCGGCCACGACCACAAGATCCGCCTCCGGGGCGGCCGCATGACTTCGCCGGACATCCGCGCCGGCATCGCGATGCTCCTCGCGGCGATGTCCGCCAAGGGCACGTCCACCATCGACAACATCGAGCAGATCGACCGCGGCTATGAGGACATCGAGAGCCGCCTCAATGCGCTCGGCGCCCATATTGAACGCAAATAAAGATGCAGGTACTCAAATTCGGAGGCAGTTCCGTGGCGGATGCCACCCGCATGTCTCAGGTAATCGACATTGTGCTTCCGGCCGTGGCGCGCGAGCGGACGATCCTGGTCTGCAGCGCCGTCAGCGGCTGCACGGATGCGCTGATCGCCATCGGCGCCGAGACCGATGCGGAGCGTCGGGCACAGCAGATCGAAACGCTCCGCCGCAGGCACCACGGCATGGCCCGGCGCCTGTTCACCGGCGCCGAGCGCCGGGAGATGACGGAGGAGCTGGACGGCCTGTTCGCGGAGCTGTCCGCCGCACCCGGCGAGGACTGCGTGACCTTCGGCGAGCTGTTCTCCACGCGGATCCTCGCGCGGAAATTCGCCTGCGAGGGCGTGGCAACGCAGTGGCTGGATTCCCGCGAGCTGGTGCGCACCCTCGGAGGTGTGGTGGCCGAGGGGCTGACCTACGCCAAGATCCTTTCTGCGGTGGACGGCGCCCCGGATTGCCGCCTCTTCGTGGCTCCGGGCTTCATCGCCTCCGACGGCGACGGCCGCGTGACCACGCTGGGACGCGGCGGCTCCGACTACAGCGCCGCCCTGTTCGCCGCCGGCGCCAGGGCTTCCACCCTGGAGATCTGGACCGACGTGCCGGGCATCATGACGGCCAACCCGAAGGTGGTCCCGGCCGCCGCGACCATTCCCGACATCTCCTACAAGGCCGCCCTGACCCTCGCCGAGAACGGCGCCAAGGTGCTCTATGCGCCCACGGTGAAGCCGGCGATGGAAGCGGGGATCGCCTTCAGCATCCGCAACACCTTCGACCCCCGGCACCCCGGCACGCTCGTATCCGGGCGTCCCGCCGTCAAGGAGGGGGAATGGATGGGCGTGACGAGCCTGACGCATGCCGAAAAGGGGGAGACCTCCGTGTGCCTCGTGGGCGAAGCCATCCCCGGCCGCGCCTCCGCGGCGGGACGCATCTGTGCGGCGCTTTCCGAGGCCGGCATCCAGCCTCTGGGCGAAGTGACGGGCGAGGGCGACGCCTTCTTCATCCGCGTCCGTCCGACCGTGGAGCAGGCCGCCGTGGCGGCCATCCACCACGAGTTCTTCGAGTCGCGGGCCGTGACCGTGATTCCGGTGTTCGTGGCCGGCTACGGCGCGGTGGGACACGAACTGGTGCGCCTGATCGGCCTGAGCGCCGAGCGCATCGCCACCCGGCGCGGCCGCTCGATCCGCATTCTCGGCCTGTCCGACAGCCGCCGTTTCGTGGCGGACCTGCGCGGCATCCGGCCGGAAGACGCCGAAAAGCGCCTGGAGGGCGGCGAGAACGCCGCAGAAGGCGCATTCATCGACGCGATGCTCGCCTGTGCGCCGCGCGGCGCGGTGTTCGTGGACTGCACGGACGACATGCAGCTGCACCGGCGCTATGCGGAGATCTTCCGCGGCGGGATCAGCATCGTGACCTCCAACCGCCGTTCCCTGGCCCTGCCCTATGTGCAGTATGCCGCACTCAAGGCGGAAGCCCGGCAGAACGGCGCCTTCTTCCGCTACGACACCACGGTAGGTACGTCCCTGCCCATCCTGGAGTCCATCGCGAGCGACGCCAACTGCAGCGACGGCATCGAGTCCATCGAGGCGGTGGTGTCCTGCACGCTCAACTATATCATCACCGCCTATGACGGCGCCAAGCGCGACAGTCTCGGCACCCTGCTGCGCCGGGCGCAGGACGTGGGCCTGACCGAGGCCGATCCGCGCACGGACCTGGGCGGCCAGGACGTGCTGCGCAAGCTCCTGATCCTGGCACGCGAGGCCGGCGTTCCGCTGGAGGCGGAGGACGTGGAGATCGTCCCGATGCTGCCCCGGGAGTTCTTCGACTGCCCGCTGGAAGAGTTCTACGGGAAGCTCGCGGTGTATGAGCCGCAGTTCGTCGCCCGCGAAGCGGAGCTGGACGCCGCCGGGCAGCGCCAGCGTTTCATGGCTTCGCTGCGGCGCGATCCGTCCGCGCGCCTGGGCTACCGGGCGGAGATCAAGATGCAGCGCGTGGGCCCCGAGAGCCCCTTCTATTGGATCAGCGGCACGGAGAACGTGACCGTCGTACACAGCGAATATTCCGCCCCGCTCGTGATCAAGGGCGCGGGCGAAGGCGTCCGCCTGGCCGCCACCGGCATTATCAAAGACATCCTGATGTAGCGTATGGAACTGTTTCGCCAAATCCTGTCCTTCGACTCCACTTCCGGCAAAGAGCGGGAACTGGGCGAGTGGCTCGCCACCCACCTGGAAGCCCCTTCCGTGCAGACCTTCGAGGTCGGCGACGGCACGCTCAACGTCCTGCTGTGCTGGAGCGACACGCCCCGCGTGGTCTTCTGTTCCCACATGGACACGGTCCCGCCCTTCATCCCCCCGACCTTCGAGTCGGACCGGGTGTGCGGACGCGGCAGCTGTGACGCCAAGGGGCAGTTCTATGCCATGTACCAGGCCTGCCTGCGGCTTGCCGAAGCCGGCCACAGGGACTTCGCCCTGCTCATCCTGAGCGGCGAGGAGACGGGCTCCTGGGGGGCCAGGGCTTTCGCCCGGACGCCCTTCCGCGCGCCCCTGCTGGTCGTGGGCGAGCCCACGGACAACAAGATGGTCAGTGCCTCCAAAGGCACCAAATCCTTTGAGCTGGGCTTCACCGGCCGCGCCTTCCATTCCGGCTATCCGGAGCACGGCGTGAGCGCCGTGGACCTGTTCGTGGACTTCATGGAGGAGCTTCGCGCGGCGGATTTCCCGGAGGATCCGGAGCTCGGCCCCACCACCTGGAACGTCGGTCTGCTGCGCAGCGACAACCCCCAGAACATCCTCAGCCCGTCCCTGGGCTGCCGGCTGTATTTCCGGACCACCTTCGCCTCCGATGCGAGGGTGACGGAGTGGGTGCGCGCCCGCGCCTCCCAGTCCCTGAAGATCGTGGAGCGGGGCGGCGACGCTCCGGCCCGCTACCTCACCCTGCCGGGCTTCCCGACGGGTCCGGTCGCCTTCGGCAGCGACGCCCCGCACCTGACGAACTTCGCGCAGAAGATCATCTGCGGTCCCGGCTCCATCACCGTCGCCCACCGCGACGACGAACACCTGTCCCTGGCGGACTTCCAGCAAGCAATCGACAATTACATCCGTATCTATGAAAGTTATCATTAGCGGCTACGGCAAGATGGGCCACATGGTCGAGGCCGTCCTGCAGCGGCGCGGCATCGAGCTGGTGTGCGCGTCGGAAGATGTCTGCGCCATCCCGAAGGAAGTGGCGCGGGCGTGCGTGTGCATCGATTTCACGACCCCGGAGGCCTTCCGGGCCAATTATAAGACCCTCGCGGAGAACTTCAAGGCCGTCGTGGTCGGGACCACCGGCTGGAACGACATCGCCTCCGACGTGTTCGCCGCCTTCGAGGCCGCCGGCACCCCGATGATCTGGGGCTCCAATTTCTCCGTCGGCGTGATTGCACTTTTCGCCGGCGTGACCCGCGTCTGCGAGGTCCTGAAGGGCCACGGCTACACCCCGCACGTGGAGGAGGTCCACCACATCCACAAGCTGGATGCCCCCAGCGGCACGGCCAAGAGCATCGCCGCCCTGATCGGGCAAGGCCTCGGCGAGATGCCGGAAATCGGCGCCCGGCGCATCGGGGAAGTCCCCGGCACCCACACCGCCGAATTCCTTTCCGGGGTGGATAAGATTACGCTCACGCACGAAGCCTTCTCCCGCCAGGGCTTCGCCGAGGGCGCCGTCGACGCCGCCCTTCTCACCGAAAGTGTCCTCGGCGTCCACGAATTCAAGGACCTGATTCTGTCCCCTATGCCATAGGGATACCGAAAAAGTTTTTTATCTTTAGGGCTTGTTAGTAGTTAAAAGTGTTGTCCCATGAAATCTCTCGTTCTGCAAGGATGCGGCACGGCGCTGGTGACCCCGTTCACCGCGGACGGTGCCGTGGATTATGAAGCCTACGCCCGGATGGTGGACCGCCAGGTCGCCGCGGGTGTCCATTTCCTCGTTCCGCTGGCAACCACCGGCGAGACGCCCACCCTGTCCGCCGGCGAGAAGACGGCGATCTTCCAGCTGGTCAAGGAGCACGCCAAGGAGCTGCCGCTGCTGGTCGGCGTCGGGGTGAACAGCATCCCCGACACGCTCGGCAATATCAAGCTCGTGGAGCCCCTGGGCCCCGACGCGCTGCTCGTGGTGGTGCCGTATTACAACAAGCCGACCCAGCAGGGTCAGTATGAATATTTCAAGGCCGTCGCGGCCGAGACCGACCTTCCGGTTATCATCTACAACGTCCCGGGCCGCACGGGCGCCAACATGCTGCCGGACACGGTGATCCGCCTGGCGAACGACGTCCCCAACATCCGGGGCATCAAGGAAGCCTCCGGCAAATACGACCAGGTCAGCGAGATCCTCCGCCGCGCCCCCGAGGGCTTCACGGTCCTGAGCGGCGACGACGACATGACCCTTGCGTTCATGGCGACGGGCGCCCACGGCGTCGTCTCGGTGGCGTCCAACGTCGCGCCGAAGGAGGTCACGCAGATGGTCGAGGCCATGCAGCAGGGCCGTCTTGCAGACGCACGTGCGCTGCACCACCGCCTGTTCCCGCTGTTCAAGGCCTGTTTCGCGGAGTCCAACCCGATCCCCGCCAAGGCCGCGCTCGCGCAGCTGGGGATCATGCAGGATGCGGTGCGCCTGCCGCTCGCGGCCGCTTCGGACGCGACCCGGGCGCTGATGGAAAAAGTATTGGCAGAATTATGGAAGTAACGATAGAGCAATTTGAAGGCGTGATGGCCGACCTCGAGGCCGGAAAGCTTCGGGTAGCGGAAAAGGTGGACGGCGTCTGGCAGGTCAACACCTGGGTCAAGAAAGTGATCCTCGCCGGCTTCAAGCTCGGCGTGATCGCGGACATGTCGCAGGGGCAGTTCCCCTTTTTCGACAAGGACACCTTCCCGGTACGGAAATTCACCCGGGAGGACGGCGTGCGCATCGTGCCGGGCGGCACGAGCATCCGCCGGGGCGCCTACGTGGCCCCGGGAGCCATCGTGATGCCGCCGGCCTACATCAACGCCGGCGCTTACGTGGGCAGCGGCACGATGGTGGACAGCCATGTGACCATCGGCTCCTGCGCCCAGGTGGGCAAGAACATCCACATCTCCGCTTCCACCCAGATCGGCGGCGTGCTCGAGCCGGCCGGCGCCATGCCGACCATCATCGAGGACGGTGCCTTCGTGGGCGGCAACTGCGGCATCTATGAGGGCACCATCGTGCAGGAGGGCGCCGTAATCGCCTCCGGGGTGGTCATCACCGCATCCACGGCCCTGTTCGACGCCACGACCGGCGAGTTCGTGCCGCGCAATGAGGACGGCCGCGTGGTCGTGCCCCGCGGCGCCGTGGTCGTGTCCGGCAGCAAGCCGCTCAAGCGCGGCCCCGGTGCCGGCAGCGGCGTTGCGCTCTACTGTCCGGTCATCGTCAAGTACCGCGACGAGAAGACGGCCGGTTCCGTGACCCTCGAAGACCTCCTCCGCTGATGGTGCAGCTGCACAAATATTCGGGTGCAGGCAATGATTTCGTGGTCCTGGACGGGCGGACGGAGGACGTCTCCGCCTATCGCTCTCCGGAGAAGATTGCGGAGCTGTGCGACCGCACGGCCGGCTTCCGGGCGGCGGACGGCCGCATCGGCGCCGACGGACTGATGATCCTGACCGACGGTCCGGACTGTGATTTCCGGATGGAATATTACAATTCCGACGGCTCCGGCGGCATGATGTGCGGCAACGGCGGGCGCTGTATCGTGGCCTTTGCCGACGCGCTGGGCCTGCAGCCCGCCGACGGCCGCGTGTTCCGCTTCGTCGCTGCGGACGGCGAACACACCGGCGAGATCCTCGCCCGCGAGGGCGGGTGCAAGACGGTGCGCATCCGGATGATCGACGTGCAGGATTTCCACCCCGCGCTGGACGGCTGGTTCCTCGACACGGGCACGCGCCATTTCGTGCGTTTCGTGCCGGACGTCGAGGCGGTCGATGTTGAGGAAGAAGGGCGCCGGGCGCGCTGGGACCCCGTTTTCGCGCCCATCGGCGCGAATGCCAATTTCGTCTCCGTCGATCCCGACGGGACGCTGCGCGTGCGGACGTTCGAGAAGGGCGTGGAGGGCGAGACGCTCGCCTGCGGCACCGGTATAACTGCGTCTGCCATCGCTGCGTTCCTTGCATCCCCGCGGGCGGCCGGAAATTATTTTTCGGACAGGTTTGCCGAAAAACCAATTTCCGCTCCGCCCTCCACAACGCCAACGCACGCCCCGTCATTCGCCGACGTGACCGGCGAATCTCCCATGCGGTACTCCATCCAGGCGCGGATTGCGCGGCTGGGTGTCGAGTTTGTCCCGGGCGACGGCTGCTTCACCGATGTTTACCTGACCGGGCCGGCGGAGGAAATATTGCGTGATGTGTAAAATGTTGAGAATAAGAAGGTTGTAAAGTACAGGGGTGGTGTTTTAGGGGAGCCCTGTTCTTCTTATTATATTGATAATTAGTGATTTGCTCATCACGCTGATATATGGATTTGGAGTACGGTAAGTTTTTTTCCAGCGATGTAGGGTCGTTCATGCGCTCTCCGGTGCGCGAGATCTTCAAGAAGGTGGACCTGTCGGCGATCTATTCTTTCGCCGGAGGCTACCCCGACGCGGCAACCTTCCCCATCGAGGATATCCGGCGCATCAGTGCGCAGGTGCTGGAGAAATATGGCGCCAAGGCGCTCCAGTACGGAGCGACGCAGGGCGTGACGGAGCTGCGCGAGGTGATCGCGCGGCGCTATGGCGTCCCGGTGGAGAACGTGCAGATCACGACCTCTTCGCAGCAGGGCATCGATGTCTGCACGCGCGTTTTCGTCAATCCCGGCGACGTGGTCCTGACCACCGCCCCGACCTATCTCGGCGCCCTGCAGTCCTTCAAGTCCTACCGCGCCGAGATCCAGACCCTGGAAGATTTTTGCCTCGCTGTCGGCCGGACAACTGCCCCAGCGGGGGCTTGCCGCCCTCGGCAAGGGAGAGGGGGGACCACGTCAGTGGTGGGGTCAGAAGAAATCGGAGATTTTTGCGATTCTGCAAAAATATCCGATTCTTGTGACTCCCCGCGGGGCAGTTCGCCCGGCCGCAAGAGGCCGAAGTTCTGCTACGTGATTCCGGATTTCCAGAATCCGAGCGGGGAGACGATGACGCTGGAGGAGCGTGAAAAGCTGGTCCGGATGGCGCGGGAGCAGGATTTCCTCATCGTGGAGGACAGTCCGTACCGGGAGCTGCGCTACAGCGGCGAGCCGGTGCCGACGATCTATTCCCTGGCGCCGGAGCGGACGCTCCACCTGGGGAGCTTCTCCAAGATTTTCGCCCCGGGTTTCCGGCTCGGCTGGATCCTCGGCCCCGTGGAGCTGCTGGAGCAGATCTACGTCTGCAAGCAGTCGCTGGACCTCTGCCCGCCCATCCTGGACCAGTACATGGCCGCGGAGTTCATGGGCAGCGGCGCGCTGGACGCCAATCTGCGCAGGAGCATCGCGCTGTACCGCGCGAAACGGGACAAGATGCTCGGCCTGCTGGAGAAATATATGCCGCAGAGCGTGTCCTGGACGCACCCCGAGGGGGGCCTGTTCCTCTTTGTGACGCTGCCGGAGGAGATCGACACCGTGGCGCTGTACGACCGGGCGCTCGCCGCCGGGGTCGCCTACGTCGCGGGCTCTTTCTTCTACCCCGACGGCTCGCACCGCAACACCATGCGGCTCAACTTCTCTTTCCTCGACGCTTCCCGCATGGAGGCCGGCGTCAAGCTCCTCGCCGAGGTCGTCGCCGGCGCCCGGTAGTTGGGGATGTGCCGGGGAATTATTATCTTTGTCTTGATATAACCAGATTTGATATGAAAAAGTATTATTTATTTGCGATAATGGCGGCTTTCGCCCTGGTGTCCTGCCAGAATGGAGGCAAAACCTCCCCGGACGTACATACGTTCGGCCTGACCGGTGACGTGAAGGAGGTCTATCTCTCCGAGCTGGCCGTTTTCGATTCGATGGAGGAGGACGAGGGAGATTCCATGCCTGACGATAATGTGCTGGAGTTGTCCTTCGACGAGCAGGGCCGTGTGCTCCTGGACGAATATGTCAACGAGTATGCATATGACGACGAGGGCAATTTCGTCGGCAGGACCGAGTGGACGGAGCTCACGCGCGACGCGCAGGGCCGGATCACGAGTTTTTACAACCCGGTCCTCGATGAAGACGGGGAGTTCCTCGACGAGGACATGGATGTCGTGGAGCATTGCCGTTTCGAATATACCTATGACGCGCAGGGCCGGGTGGCTACCGAAGCATACAGCGGCTGGGAATGGGGTACCGACTATGTTTACGAGTACGACGGGAACGCCTTCTATCCGAGCGTCGTCAGCTTCGAGGGCTACGATGCGGGTTACAACGAGTCCGGCATCATCGAATATGAATACGTCAAATTCGACGACAGGGGCAATTGGACCGTAAGGACCGTCACCAAGACCACGGACAGCTGGGAGGAGGCCTGGGACGACAACGAACCGGAGGTCGAGACCAGCACGTCCGTCACCCGGCAGTACCGCAAGATTACGTACTGGTCTGACGGGAATTAATCCTTATCCGGAGGTGTAGAAGATATGGCCGGCAGCAACGAAAAGAAGCTGGATGCGGTGTCCGCGCTCCTGGAAGCGCTGAGTGCGGAATACGTGCCGCGCCTGGGCGGCGACGAGGAGATCGCCGCCGGGCTGCAGCGCCTGGCCCGCCGTGCGCAGGAATACCGCCACGGCTCGTTCATCATGCTGGTGGTGGGGCCCGTCAAGTCGGGCAAGTCCACCCTCGTCAACCTGCTGGCACATCGCTATGTGAGTCCGACGGACAAGCTCGAGTGCACCCTGCGCCCGACCATCATCTCGAGCGTGGAGGCGGACGCCGAGCCGGCGATCGAGATCTATTCCTCCAAGGACGAATCCCGCAAGGAAAAGGACCTGGACCTGATCATCGACAAGCTCCGCGGCATCATCGGGGACGATGCGGAGCTGCGCGAGCACCTCACCAAGGAGGCCTATCCGCTCAGCGACGAGAACATCGAGAACTACATCGCCCCGTCCTACAGCAGGCAGGACAACTCCATCATCACGGCCATCACCACCCCCGGCAGCAAAATGCTCACGGGGACCGGCAGCGGCAAGATTTTCCTGGCGGACATGCCCGGCTTCGACGGCAACCGGATCAACCTGTCCAGCGCCCTGTACGACGCGATGTCCCGGCGGGTGGACCTGATCCTGTTCGTCCACAGCTCCGTGTCGGCCTTCAACGTGACCTCCAACGAGTACCTCGACAAGCTGCGCGAGTACAATGGCACCGTGCCGGTGTACTTGATCCACAACATTTTCGACGCATCCTGGTGGCAGGACGACGCGCAGCGGCGCGCCGAAGTGGAGCGCCAGAGCAAGAGCGAGTACGAAGAGATCAAGCGCAAGGGCTTCAACATCGAACCGGACTACGTCAGCTGCCTCAACCTCGGGATGGTCTCGGACCACCTGCGGGGTGCGGTGCGGCCGGGATGCGAAGCCGCGCTCGGGCAGGAGTACCGCGCCTTTGAGGAGGTGGAGGACCGCCTCTACGGGAAGATTACTTCCCAGATCGGCTCGCAGCGCCTGGAGCGCTGCCTGGAGCGCACGGACAAGCTGCGCGACGACCTGGTGAAAAAGATCTGGTCGCGGACGGAGGAACTCTCCGCCCGGCGGCGCGACCGGGAAGCCCTGCAGCAGCATCTGGACGGCCTGGAGAAGAGCCTGGGACTCTCGCAGGCCGACACGGACCAGCTCATCGACAACATTTCCGAAGACGCCGACCGTTCGCTGTTCAAGACGCTCGCCAAGAGCATGGTCAACAAATCCATGTCCAGCAAGGAGTGCCTCGCGCTGCTCAAGGAGATCCTGGCGTCGTTCCTTTTCGATGTGGACGAGAAACTGACGGGACGTCTGCACCGCCTGTTCAGCGACCGCCAGCGCGACAGCTTCGAGGCAATCAGTGCCAAACTCGACGTGCCCCTGGAGCCGCTTGCCCCGCTGGAGCCGGTACGCGCACAGAGCGAGCAGAACATTCCGGAAGACAAGGTGAAGCGCTTCATGCGGGCCTCGCTCTTCCCGCTCAAGGCGGAGACGGTCCGCGAGAGCATCTCCAACATGGAGCATTATTTCTACGGGGATCCCGACAACCGGACCATCCAGAACCTCAAGCGGCTGCTCACGGCCGAGATCGAGAAGATCCAGGCCGGCTACCTGGAGCAGATCCGCGGCGGCTTCTCCGAACGGCTCCGGCAGATGACCCATCCGGAAGAGGACGCCCTGCTGGACACGCTCGAGGCCCTGCTCGGACAGCTCAAAGACATCATCATATGAAAAAGCCGCTGATCGCCCTGGGCACTTCGCTGGCGCTGGTCGCCGTGATCCTGCTTGCCGGCAATGTCATCATCATCGGCGACAAGCTCACCGCCGCTTCCCCCGTGCTCGCCTGGGTTTTCTACGGCCTGCTGCTGGCGGCGCTGTGCTGGCTGGTCATCGTGCCGACCTGCCGCATCCTGTTTGCGAAGCCTTTCCCGAAGCTGTCCGTGGACGATTCCGCGGAGGATTCGCCCGAGCTGCGCACGGAGCTGAAGTCGTTTGCCCGTTCTCTCGCCGACAACCTTTGCGACCTGCCGGCGGACGAGGCGGCGGCGCGGCGCAGCGAACTGCTCGCGCAACTGGACGGTTTCTATGACCTCGCGGAGTTGCGCGGCATCATCCAGACGGAGCTGGACCGCCGTTTCGACAAGGCGCAGGAGCATATCCGGCAGTGGGCGAAGACGGTCTTTCTCGTGACCACGGTCTCGCAGGTCGGACGCATCGACGCCATCACTTCGCTGGTGATCAACTGCCGGATGATCGCGGACGTGATCCGCTGTTCGGGCTACCGCCCCACCTGGGGCCAGCTCGGCAAGCAATATGCCCGCATCCTTGCGACCTCGCTTTTCAGCTACTATCTCTCCGATTCCCTCGACAAGGTGGAGGTGGATCCGGAGATGCTGCATCTCAAGGCGCTCGCCAACATCCCCCTGGTGGGCACGGTGACCAAATCGCTGGTGGACGGCACGGCCAACACGCTGCTGTCGCTGCGCATCGGTCATGTCACGCTGGCCTACCTGCGCGAGGGGGCACAGGCCCTTTCCGGCAAAGCCGGGGCCAAGGTCCGCCGCCGCGCGATGCTGGACGCGGTCAAGTCTTTCCTGGTCCTGTCCAAGGACACCACCATCGCCGGCCTGTCCGCGATGGGACAGAAACTGGACGCCTGGATCAACGGCGACAAGGAAGAACCGGCGGATCAGCCCGCCGAAACCGTGCAGGGATGAAAAGAATCCCGGTCCTGCTGGCGCTGCTCCTCTTGGCAACCTGTTGCCGCGGCCCCTCGCTGCAGGAACAGCTTGCCGCCCGTATCCAGGCCTTGAGCCAGACTTCGGAGCTCGGCACGGTGGAGTACACCGTCCGCAAGGCCGTGCGCGCCCGCGACGAAGGGGATTGGTTCAAGATCGGCAACCGCCGCATCCTGTTCACCTGCACCGCCTACCTCAAGGCCGGCATCCACCTCGACCGCATCCCGCTGGACAGGATCGTGGTGGACGAGGAAGCGCGTTCCGTCGCCATGGTGCTGCCGCATGCGGCGGTGCTCTCGATCAACATCCCGCCGGAGGAGATCCGCCTCGAGTACGAAGACGTGACCGGCTTCCGCCAGAAGTTCACGGACCGGGAGCGCCAGGCCCTGCTGCGCCAGGGTGAGCGCGATATCGTCCGCGACCTGCCGAACCTGGGCATCCTCGACGAGGCGGAGGCCAATGCGCAGGAGTTTTTCCGCTCCATGCTGGAGCAGATGGGGTTTGACAATATCCAGATCGTGTTCGAATGAAAAAGGAAGCCCGCCGGAAACCCCGCCTGTCGCGCTATGCGCTGATCGCCGCCGTCCTTCTCGTGCTGCTGGGCCTGCTGTACCTGGGACTCCGCCGCCAGGTCAGGCAGGAGCGCGGCCTGCGCATCGACCGGACGGCCGCGGTCGTGGAGCAGGTGCGCCGCATGGGCGAGCTGTCCAGCGCCGGTTTCTATGAGGAGCTGGTCCTGACGGACCGCGACGATTCGTATCTGGGCGAACTGCGGCGCGTCAGCGGCGTGCGCCGGCTTGCCGGCAGCGGCGATTTCGTGATCATCTGCAAGGGGCGCGTGCGCGCCGGTTTCGACCTGACGAAGATGAAGCCGGCGGACTTCTCCGTGTCGGGGGACACCCTGCGGGTGACGCTGCCGCCGGTGGAGGTCCTGGACGTGATCATCAACCCGACGGACTACGAGCATTTCTCCGGCCACCGGACGCACGAGGAGACGGTGGGCATCATCCTCCAGGCCAAGCAGCGGCTGCGCGCCGATGCCGTCCAGGCCGGAGTCCTGGAGCAGGCCGAGGCCTCCGGCGTAGCCGGTCTCCAGCGCCTCTTCTCCTCCCTGGGCTACAGTGAGGTCGTCATCACCCTCAGCAAGGAATATCCCCTCCCGCGCCCGACAGGATAATCTTTTTTGCATATTCGAAAAAAGTTGTATCTTTGCAATCCCAAACGAGGCTTTAGCTCAGCTGGTTCAGAGCGCTTGCTTGACAGGCAAGAGGTCAGCAGTTCAAATCTGCTAAGCCTCACTAAATGAAAATCAGAGACTTACGACGGTCTCTGATTTTTTGTTTCAACCTTTCCCTTTACTTAGATAGGACGAAATGCTCGAGTTCGCACAGGGACCGGTCGGGGGTGGCCGATTCGAAGACGAAGTAGAGGGCATGCTTGCCCCGGAGTTTGCGCGCCTTCGGCACGCGGGCGTATTTCTCCGTGATCTTCTGCTGCTCCCGGCCGCTGAGGCGGATCACGCCGAGCTTCGTGCCGTGGCGCGGGTGGTCGGCCATGATGACGATGCGGCCCTTGACACCCTGCGGGACGAGGGTGAGCCGCAGCCTCTTCGCCCTGGCGGCGCGCAGGCCGTCAAAGTTGAAATACTTGTAGCCCACCACGGACCCGGCGGTGTTGTTCACGACCGGGTTGTGGTTGATGCTGAGGTCATAAGGATCCGTTTCTCCGTCCCAGGCGGGCCGTAAGGGCTGGATATAGGAGCCGGAGAAGCGGTTGCCCAGATTGTCTTTTTCAGCGGGGCGGGGGCCGGTGTAGTAGCAGGCGATGCCTGCGGAGTGGGGCACGAGCGGGTCCAGCCCGCCGAGCTCGAAGCCTTCGGAGGTGTATTCCGCCTCGGAGATCTCCACCTTGCCGTCCGGGCCTTCCGTCACCGTCACTTCCACGGGGGCGACCATGGCCTGCCGGTCGAAGCCGCCCAGGCCCGCCTGCCGGTGGTAGAAGATGTACCACTGCCCGCCGATCTCGCAGAGGCTGCCGTGGGTGTTGCCGCCGGGGGAGGCGGTGTAGATAGGTTTCCCGTCTTCATCGACGTCGCGGCCGCGGGCGTCGATGATGGTGCCGCCGTAGGTCCAGGGCCCCAGCGGGGAATGGCTCCAGGCATAGGCGAGGGTGTTGTTGGCCTCGGGGAGGCCGAATTCGCCGTCCGCCGTCCAGCGGCTGTACACGAAGACGTATTTATCCTTGATCTTGCGCAGCGAAGAAGCCTCGAAGAAGCGGAAGTCGCCCTCCTGGTTGAGGTGGGAGACCATGTCCCGGATGGGCTGGGTGCCTTTTTTGACCGTGCACATCGTCTCGGGATCCAGTTCGGCGCCCCAGCTCTGCTGGAAGCCCCAGTAGCCATAGACGCGGCCGTCGCCGTCGATGAAGACGGCCGGGTCGAAGCCCAGCACGCCCTCGGTCGTCCGGGGATTCGTCCTGCTCCAGTTGCACACGGTGAAGGGGCCGTCCGGCCGGTCGGAGCGGGCGACCATCGAGTTGCGTCCGGCCGCCTGGGTGTTGGGATACAGGTAATAGGTCTTTTTGCCGTCTGGCGCGACCTTTTCCACGACGTCCGGGGCGTAGAGGATATCGCCCTTGCCGTCGGCGTTCAGCGGCCTTCCGTCCGCGTCGAGCACGGATTCGAAGATCACCCCGTCGTAGCGCCAGTGCTGCAGGTCGTCCACGGGGGCGGACCACACGACCTGGTTGCGTCCGCAGTAGGCGGAGCGCTCGATGTCGTGGGAGCCGTAGATGTACACGCGGAACTGTCCCGGGTGGTCGGGATCCTCGAAGACATAGGGTTCGCCGTCGGGAATGTATTCCCAGAGGGGAAGATAAGGATTGGCGGCTCCGGCGTTCAGGCCCAGGCAGAGCAGGCAGGCGCCGCCGAGCAGGGCGGCGAGGCGGGAAGTTCGGGTGAGTTTCATGGTCTTGGTCTGATTCAATCGCAAATGTAACAAATTTTATGGAAGGATTTTTGCTATCTTTGTGTTTGCTATGGTGACGAAACCTTGCCTCTTCCTGTTGTCGCTGGCGCTTTTTGCCGGCATCGTCCCGCTTGCCGCGCAGAACGGCGACGCCGGGCAGGAGAATCCCCGCGAGACCGCCGACGCGATCATCAAAGAGGCCGGCCGGCATCTCGGCAAGCCGTATCTGTACGGCGGCAACGGCCCGCAGAGCTTCGACTGCACCGGTTTCACCTGCTTTGTCTTCAACAAATTCGGCTACCAGCTCTCGCGCAGCTCATCCGACCAGGCCAAAGACGGCCGTGAGGTCAAGGGGGGCATAGAGAATTACCAGAAGGGAGACATCATCGTCTTCGGCGGGCGCGCCGCCAAGAAGACCCCGGGTCACGTGGGCATCTTCATCGCCGCGGACTCCCTGAACAAGAGTTTCACCTTCATCCACGCCTGCAACTCCGGCGTGACCATTTCGCACATCGACGAGCCGTACTACGCGCAACGTTTTATCGGCGTGCGCCGCATCCTGCCCGATTTCCCGCCGGAAGAGCGGGACCGCAAGGTGCTGTTCAGCCTGCAGGAGCTCTTCAGCGGCCGCAGTCCGGCCGCGCGGGATTCCGTGCTCAACGCTATCCAGGAGCGCCGCGTGGTGCTCTTCCCGGACGGCAGCTGGGCCTTGCTGGGCGAGAACGGCGAATACGTCGCCCCGCCGGGCGACAAGGATTTCGTCCTGCATGCCGATGCCACCTGGCGCTTTGAGGAGGCGTCCTCGGCGGAGTTCTACACGGTCAAGGCCGGCGATACCCTGCAGAAGATCGCCCGCCAGTTCGGCCTCCCGGTCGAGGCCCTCTGCGAGATGAACGGCATCACGCAGAAGACCCGGCTCAAGCTCGGGCAGCGCCTGCGGGTGCAGTAAAAATTGCTAACTTTGTTTCGTTATGTTTGAGAAAGAAGTATATATCGCGCGCCGCAAGGCGCTGTTGGAGCGCCTCGGAGAGCAGAAGGGCATCGCCCTGTTCCTGGGCAACGTGGACGCTCCGGCGCAGTACAAGGACAACTGCTACAAATGGCGCCAGGACAGCAACTGGCTCTACTTCTTCGGGATCGACGAGCCGCGCTTCGCCGCGACGGTCGACCTGGAGACCGGCGAGGAGACGATCTACGCCGACGATTTCGGCATCGACGACATCATCTGGATGGGGCCGATGCCGTCCGTGCGCTCCCTGGCGGAGCGCGTGGGCGTGGCGCACACTGCGCCGTATGACGCGCTGGCAGCCGCGCTGAAAGGCCGCCCGGTGCATTTCCTGCCGGCTTCCCGGTACTACAACCGGATGAAGCTGGGCTCGCTGCTCGGTCTGGATCCCTCGGAGGTCACGTCGGCGGGCAAGGCCGGCTGCGCCAAGGCGTCCGAGCCGCTGGTGCGCGCCGTCATCTCCCTGCGCCTCGTCAAGGAGCCGCGCGAGATCGCGCAGATCGACGCGGCCTGCGCCCTGGGCTATGAGATGCACACCGTCGCCCGCCGCGGCATCCGCCCGGGCCGCATCGAGCAGGAGATCGTGGGCGAGATGGAGGGCGTGACCCTCGCGAAGGGCTGGGGGACCAGTTTCCCGACCATCCTCACGCAGCACGGCGAGATCTTCCACTGCCACAGCCACGAGCTCCCTGTGGAGCCCGGAAAACTGATGGTCATCGACGCCGGTGCGGAAGGCAATGACCACTATGCCTCCGACTTCACGCGCACCTATCCGACCTCCGGCCGTTTCACGCAGAAGCAGCGCGATATCTACCAGACGGTCTATGAGTGCAACGAACTGGCGTTCAGCATGATCCGACCGGGAACACCCTACCGTGACGTGCACCTGGCCGTGGCCGCCCACATGCTGGACAACCTCCGGCAGCTGGATCTCGTGCGCGGCAATCTGGACGATATGGTCGCGGACGGGATCGCCGGCCTCTTCATGCCCCACGGTCTGGGACACAACATGGGCCTGGACGTCCACGACATGGAGGATCTGGGCGAGAACCTGGTCGGCTACGACGACGGCCAGACCCGTTCTCCGCAGCTCGGCCTGGGCAGCCTGCGCATGGCGCGCGCCCTCGCTCCGGGCAACGTCATCACCGACGAGCCGGGCATTTATTTCATTCCCGCCCTCATCGAGCAGTGGAAGCGGGAAGGCACGGACAAGGGCCGGGTCAACTACGGGAAACTTACTGAATATTACGATTTTGGCGGCATTCGTCTGGAAGACGATGTCCTCGTGACGGAAGGCGGCGCACGCCGGCTCGGGCCGAAGCGCCTGCCGATCGCCCCGGACGAGGTCGAGACCGCCATGGAAAACGACAGAAAATAATATGGGATTACTGGAAGGAAAAGTCGCCCTGATCACGGGCGCTTCCCGGGGTATCGGCAAGGCCGTTGCCCTGAAGTTCGCCGCCGAAGGGGCGGCCATCGCATTTACGGATATCAAGATCATTGAGGAGACCGTCACCGAACTGGAGGCGCTGGGCGTCAAGGTCAAGGCCTACGTGTCCAATGCCGCCGATTTTGCGCAGACGCACCAGACGGTGGAGCAGGTGATGGCCGATTTCGGTCGCATCGACATCCTGGTCAACAACGCCGGCATCACCCGCGACGGCCTGATGCTCCGCATGGAGGAGTCGCAGTGGGACGCCGTCATCAACGTCAATCTCAAGTCGGCCTACAACTACATCCATGCCGTCACGCCCATCATGGCGCGCCAGCGCGGGGGCAGCATCATCAACATGTCCTCCGTGGTGGGTGTCAGCGGCAACGCCGGCCAGTGCAACTATTCCGCCTCCAAGGCGGGTCTGATCGGTCTGGCGAAGTCCATCGCCAAGGAGATGGGCCCCCGCGGCATCCGCGCCAACTGCATCGCCCCGGGCTTCATCATTTCGGACATGACGGAGGCTTTGCCGCAGGAGGTGCGCGACACCTGGGTCAAGACCATCCCGCTGCGCCGTGGCGGCACCGTGGAGGAAGTCGCCAAGGTGGCGCTCTTCCTCGCGAGCGACCTCTCCTCGTATGTCAGCGGACAGGTCATCAACTGCTGCGGGGCGATGAACTGCTAGCGGATGGATCCCCGACTGACCGGACTTGACTTGAAAACTTCCCTCTCGGCCCTGCTGGACCTCGTCCTGCCGAGGGTGTGCGTCGTGTGCGGCCGTGCGCTTCTCCCACGGGAGCGGCATCTCTGCACCGAGTGCCTGTCCGATCTTCCGGAGACCCGCTATGCCCCCCTGGGCCACAATCCGATGGCCGACCGTTTCAATGCCCGGATCGATCCGGAGGAATATGAGCCGTACGCTTATGCCACGGCTCTTTTCCATTATCGGGCGGAGTCCGGCTACAGGAAGATCCCGCAGGCGCTCAAGTACCACCGGAACTTCGCTGCCGGGCGGGCGTTTGCCCGGATGCTGGGCGAGCGGCTGTCGGCCTCGCCGCTCTATGCGGACGTGGACCTGGTGGTCCCCGTTCCGCTGCACTGGACGCGGCATGCCCGCCGCGGCTACAACCAGGCGGCCCTGATCGCCCGGGAGGTGGCACGCTCGCTGTCGGCGCCGCGCGCGGAACGGCTGCTGCGCCGCTGCCGCCGCACCCGCAGCCAGACGCGCCTGTCCGTCGCCGAGAAGGCGGTCAACGTCTCCGGCGCTTTCGCGCTGCGGCGACACCGGCATCTTCCTGCCGTCCGGCACATTTTGTTGATAGACGATGTGTTCACCACCGGCGCGACCCTGGCGGCATGCCACCGCGCCCTGCGGCAGGCCTATGGCCCGCAGGTCCGCATCTCCGTCGCCACCCTCGCCGCCGTCGGGGAATGAACTACAGCAGGTCGGCGATGATGTCGTCGCTGACGAACCAGTGGTCTTCGGGGATGCGCAGGCGGCCGTCGGGAAGACGTACGAGGCGGCCGTCTGCCAGCATCTCCGCCGCTTTCCCCTCCGGGATCAGGTCCTCCGGAATCCCCC
The DNA here is from genome assembly GCA_012744435.1 of Bacteroidales bacterium. Classification (GTDB taxonomy): domain Bacteria; phylum Bacteroidota; class Bacteroidia; order Bacteroidales; family UBA932; genus Cryptobacteroides. The sequence continues at coordinate 5,746 of JAAYCA010000028.1, read as the reverse complement.
TTGCCGTCCGCAGCCCCAGCATAATCGTTTCTTCCCTCGCCTCTTCTTCAGACAATACCTCCTCGCCTCCGCGCAGCGGCCAACTGCCCCCGGAAACGTCCGACTGCGTCGGACCCCTCCCTATTGAAAACGGGGGTATATCCCCCGATCCCCCTGCGGCCATAAACCCCTTTCCGACTTTGCCTTCGCAAAGTCCCGGGGCCGGCCGGTCGGCTGAGGCCGACTTACCTACAGGGAATGTGGCAGTTGCCGCTGACGCCGGAGGGAGAACATCCGGATTCCAGGAACGGGTGGTGCCGTCGAAACTGTGGGCGGAAGGACCGAGTCCGACGTAAGGATGCCGGGACCAGTAGGCGCTGTTGTGGATGGCTTCGCGGCCGGGCTGTGCCCAGTTGGAGATCTCGTAGTGGATGTAGCCGGCCTCCTGCAGCATCCGGCAGATCAGCCCGTACTGGGCGGCGCACTGCTCCTGCGGGGCCTCGGTGAAGCGTCCCTCCCGGGCCATCCGCCCCAGGGCGCTTCCCGCTTCGACGCTGAGCTGGTATGCGGAGATGTGCTCCGGCCGCCAGGCAACGAACGCTTCAAGCGTTTGCGCAAGCAGGGCTTCCGACAGCTGTGGGAGCCCGAAAATCAGGTCCAGGCTGATGTTGCCGACCCCGGCCTGGCGCAGGATTCCGAACGCTTCCCGGGCACGGGCCGCGTCGTGCCGGCGGTTCATCCAGCGCAGGATCCCGTCGTCGAGCGACTGCACCCCCATGCTGACACGGTCCACCCCGAGGGCCAGCAGCTTCCGGACGTATGCCTCGCCTTTTTCGACGATGTCTTCCGGGTTTACCTCGATGGTAAACTCGGTAAATGCCTGACGCTTGCCGGTGGCATCGGAGCGAAGCGATGCAGGGGGTTCGGGGGGAACGCCCCCCGATAATTGGTGCAGGATGCGCTGCAGACGCATCGGAGGCAGCACCGATGGGGTGCCGCCTCCGATGTAGAGCGTATTCAGATCGCGCGTTGCTTCGATTTCGTCCCGCCGGCGGGAGATCTCTTCGCAGACCGCGTCCGTGAAAGAATCGAACAGTTGCGCGTCCCGGTCCCGGCAGGCGATTTCCGAATAGAAATCACAGTAGGTGCAGAAACTCCTGCAGAACGGGACGTGCAGATAGACCATTAGCGGAGCAGGAGCTCGCCGTGGCCAAGCTGGGCCTGGGTGGTAAAGGCGTTGACCGTGTAGACACCCTTCTGGAAGGAAGGAATGTTGTTGATGTAGATGCCGAGGTCAACTTCCTGCCCCTGGTAATCCACCTCACGGGATGCCGTGGCTTCCAGCGTCTCGCCGCCGAAGGTGAAGGTGGTGCCGCGGCCGTCGGAGAGCAGGTTGCCGTCCGGATCCGTCACGCGGACATAGACGCGGACCGGACCGTGCGCGGCCAGGTCGTTCTCCGCGAGGCTGAGGTTCACCAGGAACCTGACGACGCGGTTGGCCTTGTCCGTGACCTTGTCGTTGCTGTTGTAGGCATACATCACGAAGTTGTGCGCCTTGATGATGGAGCCGGCGTTCACGCGGTCAGCCAGATCCTCGACGCGCTGGGTCAGCTTGACGTTGGCCTGCTTGGTCTCTTCCGCTTCCCTGCGGGCCGAGGCGGCCTCTTCGGCCAGCTGGTGGTTGAGGGTGTTGAGCGAATCGATCTGGGCGATGTAGCCGCGCATGATGGTGCGCAGGGTGCCGAGCTCCTTCTCGTACTGACGGATCTTCGCGCGGTCCGTGGCCTCGGTGTTCTTGACCCGGGCGACGAGTTGGGCGATCTCCTCGCGGGAGGAGTCGAGCTGGGCGTTGATCGAATCGTATTCGGACGAGAGGTTTTCGTAGTCGCTCTGCAGGGCGACGATCTGCTCGGTCAGGTCGGCTTTTTCTTCGTTCAGTTCATTAACGAGTTTGTTCTTGGAAGTCAGCACATAGTAAAGGGCGGCTCCCAGGGCGAGGGCGATGACGATCATCGCAATCATGACGGCTTTCAGGCCGCCGTTGGACTTCTTTTCAGCTTGCTGTCTCTCAAGCTTCTCGATGGGATCTTCTTTTTCCATAATCGTTTGATTTGATTAGTGACATGCAAAAATAGCAAAAAAATGCTAATTTTGTAATTATGAAGTATTTCATCCGCGCACTCAAGTATTATGCCTACCTGCTTATCCTGCTGGTGATCATCATTCTCGCGCTGGTCCTGACCGGATTCGTGGAGGCAGACCTGTCCAAGATGTTCGTCAACGGTTACGATTCCCTGTGGCAGATCGCCCTGATCATGCTCGTCTTCGCGCTGATCTATCCGCGTTTCGGCTTTTCAAAGCGGACGGCGCACATCTACGGCTCCCCGGAGGAGTTGCGGCCGGACATCATGAGGGTGATGGAAGGCCTGGGCTATCGCCTCGAGGACGAGAAGGACGGTTCGCTCCGTTTCCGGCGCCGTTCGGGCTTCTCCCGTGCGCTGAAAATGTGGGAAGACGGGATCACCCTGTCGCCGACAGGTGCGGGGATGGAAGTGGAAGGGCTGACGCGGGATCTGTCCCGGATCGTCTCCGGTCTGGAGGCTACCCGCGGAGCAGATGTGTAGCGGCAGCGCTTAGCGCCTCATAAAAATCCTCTCCGAATGCGTTCGTGAGGGAATTTTTCAGAAATTGATACACCCGTATCCCTTCGCGGGTGCCCCGCTCGCGTGCGGGCTTGCAGATCTCCCAGCGGTGGTAATTGAGGGCGAGGCCGCCCCCCGTGAGCCGGGTGACGCGGATGGGGTAGAGAGAGCAGGAGACCGGCTTGGTCCGCCCGGCCGTCTCGATGGCGCAGAGACAGCCGCCGTCCGCGCCGAAATGGCAGAAGGCACATTCGCAGCTCTTTGGCACCAGCGGGGTCACGATGTCGCCGTCGCGGTCGATCTCGAAAAAGCCCTTTTCCTGGACGGTCGCGCGCCCCTGCGGGGTCATGTGCCCTCAGTAGGCGGGATAGTCCCATTCCAGCGCGTCCGGCTCGCGTTCGTCCAGCGGCGCACCGCTGTCGCCCTCAACGCAGCAGACGCCGTGGCAGACGCCGTAATCGCAGGCGAAAAACTCGGTCACCACTTCCTCCGAAACGAGGATGTCACCGATCTGGATGATGGTTCCAAATGGGCCTTTTCCCATAACATGCGCGGTGTTGGCACGAAATATGCTCGCATTACTTCCGCATTCAGATTGCAAAAGTAAAAAAGAAAATGATTACATTTGCATTTGCACTTGACAAAACTGAAAAAAAAGTATAGTACCATGAAAAGATTAATCGCAACCATCGCAGCACTCACTCTGGCCTTCGCTGCCGCCTGGGCACAGGATCTGGCTGCCGTTACCGAACTCTACAATTCCGGCGCTGAAGCCATTCAGACCGACAAAGCCACGGCCCTCAAGACGTTTGAGCAGGCCCTCGAGCAGGCCACGGCCCTGGGCGAGGAAGGAGCGGAGATCGTCGCCAATTGCAAGAGTGTCATCCCCAGCATCAAGATGTCCCTTGCGAAGGACCTGGTAAAGGATTCCAAGTTTGCAGAAGCGGTCGCCGCCCTGAAGGATGTTCAGGAAGTGGCTGACAAATACGAGGCCTTCGATGTGTTCGACGAGGCCAAGACCCTGATTCCTCAGGTCAAGAATTCCATGGCCGGCACCCTGCTCAACAATAAGGATTATGACGCTGCCGCCGCCGCCTATCAGGAGATCCTCGACGAGGATCCCGAAAACGGCACCGTCGCCCTCCGCCTGGGTGTCGCCCTGAATGGGGCCGGCAAGGCGGAAGAGGCCAAGGCCGCTTTCGAGAAGGCTGCCGCCCACGGGCAGGCCGCCACGGCCAACAAGCAGCTCGGCAATCTTTATCTGAAAGATGCCGCCGCCGATCTCAAGGCCAAGAAGTATGCAGAAGCCGTGACCGCCGCCCTCAAGGCCGACGAATACGCGGACAACGCCCAGGCCCTGCAGATCGCCGGCCAGGCTTCCCAGCTCGCCGGCAAGAGCAGCGACGCTATCAAGTATTTCGAGCAGTATCTCGAGAAGGCCCCGGACGCCAGCAATGCCGGTTCCATCGCCTTCACCGTGGGTGCTCTCTACCAGCAGGCCAAGAACAACGCCAAGGCCAAGGAGTTCTACGCCAAGGCCGTCGACGATCCGAAGTACGGCGCAGAGGCCAAGAAGATGCTTGACGCGCTCAAGTAATGCAAGACCTTGAGCTGCTGGCTCCCGCCAGAAACAAGGATATCGGCATCGCAGCCATTGACTGCGGTGCCGATGCCGTATATATCGCCGGGCCCGCCTTCGGGGCCCGCAAGGCGGCGGGCAACAGCTTTGAGGATATCGCGGATCTCTGCACGTATGCGCACCGCTTCGGCGTGCGCATTTTCGTGACTTTCAACACGCTGTGGCAGGAGGGAGAAGAGGAGGAAGCCCACGCCCAGATGCGGCGTGCGCAGGAGGCGGGGGCGGATGCCTTCATCATCCGGGAACCCCGGATCGCAGCCTGGGACGATATCACGGTCCCCCTGCATGCCTCGACGCAGTGTGCCATCCGGGATGTGGACCGGGCCCGGTATTTCGCTTCGCTGGGCTGCCGGCGCATCATTCTGGAACGGGAGCTCTCCCTGGAGGCCGTGCGCGAGATCTGCGCCGCGGTGCCTTGTGAGGTGGAGTTTTTCGTCCACGGCGCACTCTGCGTCTGTTACAGCGGGGAGTGCCGCCTGTCGGAATACATCGACGGGCGGAGCGCCGACCGGGGCGAGTGCATCCAGGCCTGCCGCTCGCTGTACGACCTGGTGGACGGCGAAGGCCGGGTGCTGCTGCGGAACAAGGCGCTGCTGTCCCTGAAGGACTTCAATCTCAAGGCCCGGCTCGAGGATCTCGCCGACGCCGGCGTGTCTTCCTTCAAGATCGAGGGGCGGCTCAAGAACGCTTCCTATGTCAAAAACGTGGTCCGGGACTATTCCCTGGCCCTGGACGCGCTGGTCGCGAAATACCCGGACCGCTATCGCCGCGCCTCTTTCGGCACGGTGACGGGCGGATTCGTCCCGGACACCGCCAAGACCTTCAACCGCGGCTATACGGAGCTGTATCTGGACGGCAAACGCGGCAAGTGGTCTTCGATGGATGCGCCCAAGTCGATGGGCGAGGCCGTGGGGACGGTCCGGACCCTCCGGCGGGATCCCGGCCGGGGGCTGCAGTTCAGCGTGAGACCGCTCCGGAGCGGGATCGAGCTGCACAACGGCGACGGTTTCGCCTTTGCCACGGCCGACGGCGTGACCGGTTTCCGGGGAGATGTGTGCGAAGGGCTGCAGGTCCGTTGCAAGGATGTCCCGGACCTGCGCGAAGGGATGACGCTGTACCGCAACATCAATCCGGCCTTCGAAAAAGAACTGGAGACGCGCACCTGCCGCCGGGAGATCCCGGTGAGCCTGTCCGTGCGGGTGCACGGCGAGTATGTGCTGGATGTGCGGGCGAAAAGCCGGGACGGCCGCGAGGTGCTCAGTCCGTTCCACACGGACGTGGATACGGCGGAGAACCGCGAGCGCGCCGAGGCGATGCTCCGCGAACAGCTCTCCAAGCGCAGCGGCGTGTATCATTTCTCCGTGGAGGAGTTGCAGGTGGAGACCGCCGGCGGGAGACTCCCGCTTCTCAGCGCCGCGACGCTGAACGGCATCCGCCGCCTGGTCGCCGAGGATTTGGATCTTGTCGGCGTCAGCAGCCTTGCCCC
>JAAYCA010000027.1 GCA_012744435.1 Bacteroidales bacterium | reverse complement strand
CGTCGGGCGGCCTGCATGATTTCGTCGCGCAGGTATTCCGACAGTCCGGCTTCCGCCGGGATCTCGTCGATTTCCCGCTTCAGGAGCTTCGGCCCCCATTCAATCGCCGCATCCAGCATCGCCGCTTTATCTGGTGACGGTGCTTGGTTTGCGTTTGAGCGAAGCGAAGGCGCCGTCAGGCGCCGTGACGGAACGTCAGCAAGGTTTCCGGAGGAAACCGCAGCAGTGGAGTCACCGCCCGGAACGGAGTGCAGGGCGCATTCCCCCTGGAAGGGGGATGTCGCGTCAGCGACAGGGGGTTGGAGGGTTGGAGCTGCCTGTTGCGCAATGTATTGCGCAACAGGCAGCTCATTGACGGGCGGTTCGGTCAGGGAGACGCGGATCGTGTCGCCGATTCCCTCTTGAAGCAGCGTGGCGATGCCCACGCAGGACTTGATGCGTCCGCTGTCGCCGCCGCCGGCTTCCGTCACGCCCAGGTGCATGGGGAAAACTGCGCCGCGCTCCTGCATGCGCCGGGCGAGTTCGCGGTAGGCCTGCACCATCACGACGGTGTTGCTGGCCTTGAGGGATACGACCACCTGGTAGAATTCCGCCTCGATGCACATCTCCAGCCATTCCATGGCGGCGAGCGCCATGGCCTGCGGGGTGTTGCCGTAGCGGTCGGTGATGTAGCGGCCGAGCGAGCCGTGGTTGAGGCCCACGCGCACGGCCGTTCCGTGCTGCTTGCAGACTTTCAGGAAACGGGCGAACTGTTCCCGTGCCTGCCCGTGGTCGGGGTGGAAGTTGCCGGGATTGATGCGGACCTTCTCGACGAGCGGAGCCACGGCGATGGCGGTTTCGGACGAGAAATGGATGTCCGCGACGAGTGGCACCCCGCAGCCTGCCGCGCGCAGCCGCGCTTTGATTTCCGCCACGCAGGGGACGTCCTGCCGGCCCGGCACGGTGATGCGCACCAGCTGTGCTCCCGCAGCGGCCAGTTCTAGGCACTGGGCGACGGTGCCCTCGACATCGGAGGTGTGGGTGTTGCACATCGTCTGGACGACGACGGGATGCCCGCCTCCGATCACGAGCGATTCACCGATACGGACGGGAAGGGTCTCAATACGTGCCATAAACGATTGCTTTGGCTTCCTGCCGCAGCGCCTGGCTGGTCTTGCCGGAACGCTTGGTCAGCTGGAAGTGGACGCCCAGCGTGACGATGGCGTCCATCGGGTAGGCGTAACGATAGTAATAGGGACTGGCGTAGTCCGGATCATAAAGCGAAGACCAGGACCAGCGGACCAGCGCGTTGAGGTGGATTTCAATGGGGTCGAACATCAGGGCGAAGCCCGCGCCGCCCTGCAAGCCGTAATCGAAACGGTGCTCATAGGGGCGGAAAGCGTTGGCGTAGGCCGGGTCCAGGTTGGGCCCGGAGCGGGAGATGCTGTTGCGCCAGCCGGCGTACACGCCCACGTTGGCCATGATCTTGCCCGGGTGGAAGTCCGCATGGATCTGGGCGAAAGCCGGTATTTCAAACACTTCGATCGTCGCCTGCTCCGCTCCGTCCAGATCCTGGGTGTAGCCGGTCTCGGGATTCTTCTCGAAAGCGAAACCCTCATATCCGTGGGCGGCCCCGATGACCAGGGCGAAGTAGGGAAGCTTGTCGAACATCTTGCTGAACTTCGTGAAGGTCACGCTGACATAGTTGGGCGAGGTCACGAAAGCGCGGTTGTTGCGCGCCGGCGAATAGTACATGTTGGCGAATGAGACACCATAGTTGACTCCGATCAGGATGTAATCGTTGATCAGGGACGGCTCGGGAGCGGTTTCGAGGCTGTCGGCCTCGAAACCCTGGGCGCCGGCACCCAGGATGAAGGCGCAGAGAAGCAGCAGGACGGTACAGAATCTTTTCATGGCCGGATCATTCGAACAGGGATGCGACGGTGACGGCCTGGACAACCTCGGAACTGGCCGGTATGTCGATGTACTGGCTGCCAGAGATGTCCAGGAAGACGACGGCTTCGGGCTGCCGGTGTTCGAGCAGCGAGCCGGTGTCCACGATGGAGTTGCGGTTGCGGTCTTCCGTAAAGCGGATGCTGTAGCGTCCGGGCTTGACGTATGGGAAACTCAGCGTCCCGTCGCTGTCCACGATGTAGCTCCGCAGCACGCGGTCGCGCTTCTCGGGGAGCAGGTCCACGATGAGCCGGCGGTCCACGCCGCTGAGTTCCAGTTCCAGCTGGCTCAGCGTCTCGTCCGTAGGCAGGCTGACCTTGACCACGGTACTGTCGGACCAGAAGCCGTTGATGTCGCGGAAGGCCCGGTGGGGGAGTTTCATGGAATACTGGAAGCCCGGCTGAAGCTTCTCCTTGGGACGCAGGATGTAGCGCCGCAGGTTGAGGCTGTCGTGCTCTACGGTAAACTCCGCGCGGCTTTCACGCTGTCGGGTGTTGATCGACAGGAAGACGACTTCGTCGAAATGCTCCGTGATGATGGGATTCTTGAATTCCAGCTCGAACCCTTTCTGTTCCACGGTCTCGGGACTGGCCTTGAAGGAATACACGCAGGTGGTGTCTTCGTGGCGGATGTTCCGCCGGGTGGTTTTGGAATAGGTGCGCTTGTCGGCGGGCAGGGGCAGCTGGACGACCTCCTGCACCGGGATGAGCCGGCCGAGCGAGTCGGTTTGCCGGTAGTTGACATAGATACGCATCGTGTCCGGTGCGGCCCGGCGACTGTTGATCCAGAGCTCCAGGCTGTCCTGCTGGAGGTTGAACTGGGTGATGACCTGGTCGTCCCGGAAACCGCGTACCCAGAGCGAGTCGATCCAGGCCCCCGGTGCCATGAAGGTCAGATAGGCGGATCGTTCGGACGTACGGACCTTGTTGACGAGAAACTGCTTCGAGGGCTTTTCCCGGAAAATCTTCAGCTCATGCTCGCTGCGGCGCGCCTGGCAGCGCAGGGTGTCGAGCATGTCGTATTTGAGCATTTCGGGGACGGTGTCGTTCGCGAACAGCACCGGCCGGAGGAGCGAGTCGATGAAGGCGACGCTTTCCGTCTCGGGATCGTAGAGGTTGTCGTTGTTGGCGTCCTTGATCGCGTAGAGGCGGTAGAGGGTGTCCTGGATAAAGGGGAGGACGAAGAAGCCCCAGTCGTCCGTCTTGACGGCGGCATAGGGACGGTGGTTGAAGAGCGCGGAGTCGCCGTGGTCTTTGTGAAGCAGCACGGTGGCGCCCTTGACCGGGGCGAGGGTATTGCAGTCCAGCACGGTGCCCGTCATCATCATCGAGTCGATCTGGCTGCCGGTCGAGAACACATAGGTGTAGCCCGGGAACATATTGCCTTCATTGGCGTCCGCGAGGGCGTCGGTGAAGCTCAGCGTGTAGGTCGTGGACGGCTCCAGGGCTTCCTCGAAGGAGACGACCAGGCTCTTGCCGCGCAGGCGTGCCTTCGGAGGACGCCGCTGGGGCGGGGACAGGAAGATGTTGGACGGGGTCTTGATGGTGACGTATTCGTTGAAGGTGAACACGAAACTGGCGCCCGACAGCGGGACGCCCACGGCGCCCGGCAGAGGCTTGATGTCGATGATCAGGGGCGGGATGGTGTCCTTCTTGCCGCCGCTGGGCGCCTGCGTCGTGTTGGCGCACGACGGGGCGAAAAACAGGGGCGCAAGGATGGCGCAGACCACGATCACGAGGGAAAGGAATCTTTTCATGGTGCGTCAGATATCGGTACGGAGGACATTCTGGATGCCGTTGATGCGGGAGAGGCCTTCGACCATGCGCTCCAGGTTCTTTTTGTCACGTACGAGCAGTTCGATGAATCCTTCGAACAACTCGCCGTCGGCGGAGAGCTGGAGCTTGCGCATGTTGATGCCGAGGGTCTGTGAGATAAAGCTGGAGATGTCGCTGAGCAGCCCCATGCGGTCGATCCCCTTGAGGGAGATGCGGATCGGATACTCCTGCTGGACGGCCATCCACTGGGGGACGACCATCCGGTTGCCGTATTTGCTGGCCAGGCTCTCGGCGATGGGGCAGGATTTCTTGTGGACCATGACCAGGTTTTCGCCGGCGGAGAAGCCGATGACCGGGTCGCCCGGGATGGGGTGGCAACAGTCCGCAATGCGGTATTCGATGGCGTGCGCATGATCTTCCCGGAGGGGGAATCTGCGGCGTTCGCCGGAGGAGAAATCCTTCTCGTCGATGATGGCCTTGAATTCTTCGGGACCGAGCAGTCCCAGGCCGACGCGGAAGTAGAGTTCGTTCTCGTCGTGGAGCTGGCTGTAATCCTGGAATTTCCGGAGCAGTTCCTTGCTGTTCTGCAGTCCCATCAGCCGGATGCGCTCGCTGAAAATGCGTTTTCCGTCGCGTGCGATTCCGTCGAAGTCCCGGCGGAAATACTCGATCACGCGATTGCGGGCATAACGGGTGTGCAGGAAGGAGATCCACTCCATTTTGGGATGGGCGCTCTCCGCCGTGATAATCTCTACCTGGTCTCCGGCCTTGAGGGTGTGCGAAAGCGGCACGAGCCGCATGTTGACCTTGGCCGCGATCGCCTTGTTGCCGATCGCCGTATGGATCTGGTAGGCGAAGTCGAGGGCCGTGGCGCCGCCGCGGATCGCACGCTGTTCGCCCTTTGGCGTGAACACGACGATCTCGCTGCTGACCAGGTCCTTGTGGATGATGTCCAGGAGTTCCAGCGCACTGAGGTCGTCGCTCAGCAGGATATCCTGGACTTCGGCGAGCCATTTGTCCATCTCGGAGTCGTTCTCGGAGATATAGCCGTCTTTCTTGTAGGCCCAGTGGGCGGCGATGCCCTTCTCGGCGATGTCGTCCATCCGCCTGGAGCGGATCTGCACTTCCACCCAGAAGCCGGCATGGCTCATCAAGGTGCAGTGCAGGGCTTCGTAACCGTTGCTCTTGGGCTGGGAGATCCAGTCGCGCCGGCGGCTGAGATTCTCGCGGTACAGGTGGGTGACCGTGGAGAAGATCAGGTAGGCCTGTCCGCGCTCGGTCTGGGTGGTGTTGTCCGAGGGCTCGAAGATGATGCGGACCGCATAGAGGTCGTAGATCTGCTCGAAGGGGACCTGCTTCGTGCGCATCTTGAACCAGATGGAGTAGGGGGTCTTGATGCGCTTCTTGATGGTGAAACGGTAGCCGGCCTGGCGGAGCTCCTGCTCGATGGGGGCGATGAAGCTGTCGATGTCCTTGTCGCGCGAGGCGATGTTGCCTTTGATGCGCTCCGAGATGCGCCGGTAGTCTTCGGGTTCCTTGTAGCGGAGCCAGATGTTCTCCATTTCCGACTTGACGCTGTACAGACCAAGGCGGTGTGCCAGCGGGATGAAGATGAACATGGTCTCGGAGAGGATCTTGTCGCGTTTGTGCTCGGGCATGAACTCGATGGTCCGGCAGTTGTGGAGCCGGTCGGCCAGCTTGATCAGCACGACGCGCACGTCGTCGTTGAGCGTGAGCAGGATGCGCTTGAAATTCTCCGCCTGGAGGCTTTCCGTTGCGGCTTCCCCCTTGCGGTCCTCGTTGTCCAGCACGGTCTTGATCTTGGTCAGGCCGTCCACCAGGGTGGCGATCTTGTCTCCGAACAGGTTGCGGACGTCCTCCACGCTGTAGGCGGTGTCCTCCACGACGTCGTGCAGCAGGGCGGCGCAGATGGACTTGCAGCCGAGTCCGATCTCCGTCACGACGATCTTTGCGACGGCGAGCGGGTGAAGCATATAAGGTTCGCCCGAACGCCGGCGGACGTTCTTGTGGGACTGGTTGGCGAATTCGAAGGCGCGACGGACCAGGTCCACTTCCGCTTTATCCTTGCAGCGGGTGGAGGCGACCTGCATCAGCGACTTGTATTCCTTGTCGATCAGGCGGTAATCGTCGGCTGTGAATTGGGAGAAACTCATGATCTGTTTTCGGCGTCCCAGTCGGATGCCCGGTATTGATCTACATTCTGGAAACTATAGGTGAGCTGCGCACCGTAAATGATGATCTGCCAGCTGAAATTGAGCCAGATCAGGAAGAGGGGGATGGCGGCGAGGATTCCGTAGGCCTGGTTGAGCCGGCCCACGAACATCTGGGTACGCAGGTACAGGTACTGGAAGAGCATGAAGATGATTCCGGCAACGAGCGCCGAGCGGAAGGCATATTTGTATTGGACCCGCGTGGCGGGTATGTACTTGTACATGACCGACAGGGTCGCGACCACGATGAGGTAGAAAATCACGTAGCCGAGCAGTTTGACCAGGAAGCGGACTTGCTGGAGGTCGATGCCGTAGAGGTTCGGCAGGTTGGTCGAATAGACGAGACCGGTACCGAAGATGACCACGATGAAGGGGGACAGGAAGAGCACCAGGAAATAGAATCCGAAGCGCTTGTAGATCTTGCGGGGGATCTTGAGGATGCCCCAGACATTGTTGAAGACGCGTTCGACCTGGAACATCATCCACAGGATGGCCCAGAGGAAGAACAGGGCCGAGACGAGTCCGAGACCGCCGCCCTGGGCGGAGGCCAGGATGTTGCCGGCCCGCTCGGAGAGGATGGTGGCGATCTCAGGATGGGAGGGCAGGGCCATCCTGAGGACCTCCGTGATCCTGTCGTCCAGGCCGAGGCCGCCGGTGACGGCGAAGGCGAAGGCGATGAAGGGCACGAGCGCCAGGGTGATGAAGTAGCTGAGCGCGACGCACTGGAAGCCCATCCGGTTCTCCGTGAAGGTGCCGAAGGTGATGCGGATCAGCTTGACGATGCGGACGGTCTCTGCATAGGCTGCGCTGCACCCGCTCGTGTCGAGGGTCCATATCCTGTCGGTGAAGAGATCTGATATCTTGCTGGCTACCTTCATGGAATATTAGAATAGAGTCGGTTCTTCAATTGTTGGCACGTTTCTGCCGGGTTTGGCGGGCAACGGGTTGCCCCGGGAGGGCGTTTCCGCGAAGCGGGGGATTTCTTCTCCCGACGGGGGCAAGTCCGCTGACGCCAAACCGGACGGAAGCATCGCACGGAACTCCTCCTCGGAGACGACGGGGATGCCGAGCTTCTCGCATTTCTTCAGCTTCTCCGGCCCCGGTTTGGTGCCGGCGAGCAGGAAGGCGGTGCTGCCGCTCACCGATGAGCCGGCCTTGCCGCCGTGGGCGGCAATCAGGTCCTTGATACGCTCACGGCTGATGCTGAAATTGCCGGAGACCACGATCGTCTTTCCCGCCAGGGCGCTCGAAAGGGCTGCCTCCTGCCCGGCCCCGTCGAAACGGAGACCGGCGGCGCTCAGCCGGGCGATCTGCTCCAGGTGGGCGGGATCGTGGAGGTAGTCGAAGACGCTGCGGGCGATGACATCGCCGATGTCTTCCACTTCCAGCAACTCCTCCTGCGTCGCGGCGGCGAGGGCGTCGATGCCGCCGAAATGACGGGCGAGTGCCTTGGCCGTGGTTTCTCCTACATAACGGATGCCGAGGGCGTACAGGACGCGTTCGAAAGGGATCTGCTTCGACGCCTCCAGACTGTCGAGGAAACGCTGTGCAGCACGTTCCTGCCAGCCTTCAAGGCTGATAAGCTGATCGTTGGAGATGTCATACAGATCGGCGGCCGTACGGGCGAGTCCGGTCTCGTAGAACTGCTCGACGGTCATCTCTCCGGCCAGGATGTCCATGGCCTTGCGGCTGACGAAGTGCAGCAGGCGCCCCTTGATCTGCATCGGGCATCCGTCCTGGTTGGGACAGAACCATTTGGCCTCGTCCTCCGGCCGGACCAGGGGGGTGCCGCAGTCGGGACAGCGCTCCGGAAAGACGGGACGCCGTGCGTCCGCCGTCCGGTGTCCGGGATCGATGCCGGTGATCTTCGGGATGATCTCGCCGCCCTTCTCCACGAACACCCAGTCGCCCACGCGGATGTCCAGCAGGGCCATCTGGTCGGCATTGTTGAGGGTGGCACGCTTGACCAGCGTGCCGCTGAGCTGGACCGGAGCGAGGTTCGCCACGGGCGTGACCGCACCGGTACGTCCCACCTGATAGTCGATGCCGAGCAGCTCGGTGCAGGCCTGTTCGGCCTTGAATTTATAAGCGACGGCCCAGCGGGGCGACTTGGCCGTGTAGCCCAGTGCCCGCTGGCAGGCGAGTTCGTTGATCTTGATCACGATGCCGTCGGTGGCGTAGGGCAGGAACTTCCGTTCCCGGTCCCAGTGGTCGATATACTCCTTTATATCGTTGATATCGTGGCAGATGCGCCGCTCGGAGGAGACGGGAAGCCCCCAGCTGGCAGCGGCGTCGAGCGCTTCGCTGTGGGAGTTGAAAGTGACCGATTCGGCCGGGATGTGGTAGAGGGTGCAGATCAGCCCGCGATGTCCGACCTCTTCGGGATTGATCAGCTTGAGCGAGCCGGAAGCGGCATTCCGGGGATTGGCGAAGGGGGGCTCTTCCTGCGCTTCGCGTTCGCGGTTGAGGGCATCGAAGGCTTCGTAAGGCATCAGGATCTCGCCGCGGATCTCAAACTCATCGGGATAGTCTCCCCGCAATTGCTGCGGGATGCCGGCGATGCGGCGGACATTCTCCGTGACGTCGTCTCCCTGGATGCCGTCGCCCCGGGTGAGGGCCTGCACGAGGGAGCCGTTGCGGTAGCTCAGGCAGATGGCCGTGCCGTCGAACTTGAGTTCGCAGCTGTAGCTGAAAGGAATACCGTCCAGGACCTTTTCGGCCCGGGCGGCGAATTCCTCGATCTCGGCAATGGAATAGGTGTTGCCCAGCGAAAGCATGGGATAGCGGTGCGCGCGTTGGACGAAACCCTGGCGAGCCTGCGACTCGGCGTTCGCGCCCACGGGAGCGTCCAGGTCCGAGCCGACGCGGTGGGTGGGGGAGTCGGGGCTGTCGAACTGGGGAAAGCTTGCCTCCAGTTGCTCCAGCTCGTGCATCAGCTGGTCGAATTCGTAATCCGACATGGTCGGCGCATTATCGACATAATAGCGCCGGCTGTGCTCCCGAAGGGTCTCCCGGAGTTGTCCGATCCGTATTTTGGCGTCCTGTTCTTGCATGCTTACGCGCGTATATGCGCACAATTCACAAAAGTACGCAATTCCGGCCGGAAAAGCAAGTTGAGCGGGACGCCGGGCGCGGAAACCCCCTCCAGCGGGTCCGGCAACCGCTTCCAGAGACATCCCCGACGATTTCGTCGAAGGAAAAGCCCCGTTCATCGAAAAGGCTTTTTTCTCGTCGAAAGCTCCGGGGCGTTCGTCGAAAGGGTGTCGGAGCGGCTTGTTCCGTGTTGTAATTTCGCGGCAGAAAATAAAACGAACGCGATATGAAACGATTTCTCACAACCCTGATGCTTGCCGTGATCTTCAGCACGGCCCTTTCCGCACAGCGAACCCTTGTCAAGGGCGACATCCTCGATGCTCTCACCCGCCAGGGAGAGCCGGCGGCCGTCCTGCAGTTCTTCCGAGCGGACGACACCGCCCATCCCGTCGCCTTCACCACGACCGACCTGGACGGCGCCTTCTCGCAGGTGCTCACCGGCAAGGGCGCCTATACGCTCTATTTCTCCGGCATCGGCCGCCAGGACTGCAGGATCCCCTTCACCCTTGACGGCGAGGAGACCCTCGACCTGGGGGAAATCCTGATTGAAGACGACATCGAAGCCCTCGCGGAGGCATCCGTGACCGCGCAGCGCCCGCTCGTAAAAATGGAGGTGGACCGGATGACCTACAACGTGGCCGATGACGTGGATTCCAAGACCGCGACGGTCCTGGACATGCTCCGCAAGGTCCCGATGGTCACCGTGGACGGGCAGGACAACATCACCGTGAACGGCTCCTCCAGCTTCCAGGTGACGGTGGACGGCAAGCCCAGCCAGTTGTTCTCCGGCAACCCTTCCCAGATCTTCAAGATGATGCCCGCCTCCTCCGTCAAAGACATCCAGGTGATCACGAACCCGGGCGTGCGCTATGATGCGGAAGGCGTGGGCGGTGTGCTCAACCTGATTACCAACCGCGAGACCACGGGCGGCCAGAGCATGGCGGACGCCTTCTACGGCTCCGTCCGCGCCATGGGCAGCACCCGCGGCGGTGGCGGCGGTCTCTTCCTGACCCGGCAGGCCGGCAAATTCGCCTGGAGCCTCAACGGCAACGGGATGTACATGAGCATGCCCGGCACCACCACGGACGTCTCCCGAGAGTTGATCGGCGGGGTGGGAGGCAGCACCCTGACCCACAGTGAGTCCGCCATGACCCTGCCGATGGGCATGGGCACCTTCAGCGCCAGCTACGAGATCGACCCGCAGAACCTCATCTCCGCGACCGCCGGCCTGATGCACTTCGGCACTTCGATGGACGGCCTGACCAGCACCACGATGACCAACGCGCAAGGCGCCACCCTTTTCGGCTACGATGGCACTTCCCTGATGAAGATGACCTCCAATTCCATCACCGCCAGCGTGGACTACCAGCACCTTTGGGACGATGTTCCCGCCCGCAGCCTGATCTTTTCCTACCAGTTCTCCGGCACACCCTCCACGTCCGTGAGCGAGAATACTTTCAACGCCGGGACGCTGGCCGGACTGGACCTGACCAGCCGCAAGACCGACGGCACCCAGGGCTCTTTCGACCACACCTTCCAGGTGGACTTCACCACTCCGCTCGGCGCAGGCGGCACCTTCAACGCCGGCGCCAAATATATCAGCCGCCGCAACAGCTCCGACCAGCAGCTGTACCTCCGGAACGGCAGCGACTGGGCGTACAGTGACGCCGGCAGCCTCGACTACAACTTCTTCAATCGTATCGGTGCCCTCTACAGCGAGTTCAAGACCACGTTCGGCCCCGTCAGCCTGTTGGGCGGCGCCCGCTACGAGTACACCTGGCAGAGCGTGGACAATGGGGGCAACGGCTTCAGCACCCGGTACGGCAGCCTCGTGCCGACGGCCAGCCTGCAGTGGAACCTCGGCATGACGCAGAACATCGGCCTGTCCTACAACATGCGCATCAGCCGTCCGGGCATCAGTTACCTCAACCCCTACGTGGACACTTCCGACCCGACCGCCCGCAGCTATGGCAACGGCGAGCTCGAAGTCGAGCGCGGGCACAACATCAGCCTCGTCTACAATCTCTACAGCCCCGACTGGATCGTGAACCTGACCCTGCGCGAGACGCTCGTCGGCAACGGGATCTCGCCCTACAGCTTCTACGACGACAGGCAATTGCTGAATACGACCTACGGCAACATCGTCCGCTCCTGCACCACCGGCCTCAACGCCTTCATCAACTGGAACGCGGGCCCCGACACCCGCATCTTCCTCAACGGCGGCCTGAACTATGTGGACCTGCGCAGCGACGTCCTCGGCCAGCGGAACAGCGGCCTGAGCTACAACGCGATGCTTGGCGTCCAGCAGGCGCTGCCCGCGGACATCAGCCTGAGCGCCAATGTCGTGGCGATGGGCAGGAACTACACCCTGCAGGGCTGGAGCACGGGCATGAGCATGGCGATGATCGGTGCGACCAAAAGTTTCCTCGACGACCGGCTCGGCATCAGCATCAACTACACGGTGCCGCTCAGCGGCGGCAAGGGCCTGCAGATGAAGAGTGTCACCGAGGGCAGGGATTTCCGCTCCGTGAGCGTGAACACGATCCCGATGGAGAACCTCAATTTCAGCATCAGCTGGAGCTTCGGCAAGCAGGGCGGCGCCCACGTCAAAAGCGCCCGCAAGTCCATCAGCAACGATGACGTGCTCAATGTTGAAAGCACGGCGGAAAGCCTGGGCAGCAGCATGATGGGCAGTGGCGGCATGATGTAACGGAATAATTGCTATCTTTGTAGTAGACTAACCGCAACCTGTGATGAACAGACAACACAACCGTCTCATCGTCGACCTCGCGCAAGTCCTGATCTGGATCTGCGCGATGGTGCTGCCTGCCGCCGTGACCTGGCTGATCTCGGGCGACAGCAACCGTTTTGCCTTTACCTTCTGGCCCTCCTTCTACATGATGCTGCCGATCTGCCTGGTGTATCTGGTCAACTATTTCCTGCTCGTACCCAAGCTCCTCTTTCGCAAGCAGATGGTCTGGTTCATCGCCGTGAACGTCCTGCTGCTGGCAGTGCTCAATGCTCCCAGCTTCATCCCCCGGGGCGAGATCCCGGAGATGTGGCGCGACCAGGTCCCTCGGCGGGACATCCTCGCCTTCCGTATTCCGACACTCATCTCGGCTGCTTTCTTCCAGCTGGTTTTCATCTTCCTCGCCATCGGCGTGCGTTCCATCATCCGCTCCAATGACATCCAGTTCCAGTTGCAGGAGGAGAAGCGGAAGACGGCGGAGGCCGAGCTCACCTGGCTCAAGCACCAGCTCAATCCGCACTTCCTTTTCAATACGCTCAACAATATCTCCTCCCTGACGCTGATCGACCCCGACAGGGCGCAGGAAAGTATCGGACAGCTCAGCGACACGCTTCGGTATGCCCTCTACGACACGGACACGGACAAGGTCCCGCTCGCGGGCGAGGTGGCGTTCATGGACAACTACATCCGCCTGATGCAGCTCCGCTGCAACGAACTCACGGAGGTCTCGACCTCCTGGGAGCTGCCGGAGGAGAACGTCAAGATCGCTCCGCTGCTGTTCATCTCTCCGATCGAGAACGCCTTCAAGCACGGGGTGAATGCACGGATGCCGTCATTCGTGCGCATCGACCTGCACCCGGAAGGGCGTGACCTCGTCTTCCGCTGCGAGAATTCCCTGTTCGGGAAGTCGGGCGAAGACCACATCGGTTCCGGTATCGGCGAGGAGAACCTCAAGCGCCGCCTGGAGCTCATCTATCCGGGGGCCTATCAGTACGAGCAACGCAGCCTGGATGGGATGTATTCTGTCCGGATCGCCCTTAAAAACCTGTTGGGATGAAGACATTGCGCTGTATCGTCGTCGACGACGAGCCGCTGGCCGTCAAGATGCTGGAGAATTTCATCTCCAAGACCTCCTTCCTTGCGCTGGAGGCATCTTTTACCGATCCCGTCGCCGCATTGGAGGCCATCCGGGACCGACGCCCGCAGCTGGTCTTCCTGGATATCCAGATGCCGGACCTCAACGGCATGGAGCTTTCCCGCATGGTCCCGGACGGGACGCGCGTCATTTTCACCACCGCCTTCAAGCAGTACGCCTTCGACAGCTACGAAGTGTCCGCACTGGATTTCCTCCTGAAGCCCATCCGCTACCAGAAATTCCTGGAGGCGGCGGAAAAGGCCCGGCGCTGGTTCGAACTCGTGGAGGGCGCCTCCACCACGACGCCTGCCGGCGTGCAGCAGGGCGAAGACCGCAGTTCGATCTTCGTCAAGTCGGACGGACAGCTTCGCAAGGTCGAATTCTCCGACATCCGCTATGTCGAAGGCATGAAGGACTACGTGCTGCTGCATCTCTGCTCGGAGAAGCGTCCGCTGGTCACGCATATCACGATGAAGGCCGTCGAGGAGCTGCTCCCCGCCGGCGCTTTCATGCGGGTGCACCGCTCGTACATCGTCGCGCTGGACAGGATCGATTCCATTGCCGGCTCCTACGACATCTCCGTCGGGGAATCCTTTATCCACGTCTCTGACGCCTACAAACCGGCCTTCGAAGAATACCTCTCGCAGCGGATGCTGCGCTAGAGACGGCTCCGCTTCGATTTAAGCGCATGGATGCTGCGATTTCGTATTGCGAAATCGCAGGAAAATGAGTATATTTGCGAGATTTTCGGAATTTCCAAACAGTTAGTATATTACATCCATGAAAGATTCTATCATCATCCTTTGCGGTGGCGGCCCTGCTCCGGGCATGAACACCGTGGTAATGTCTGTTGCCAAAACCTTCCTCTCGGGCGGTTATCGTGTCATCGGCCTTCATGGCGGTTACAGCGGCTTGTTCTGCAAGGCGCCGCGTACCGAAGACATCGATTTCTTCAAGGCTGACGCTTATTTCAACCGTGGCGGTTCCTATTTGCAGATGAGCCGTTTCAAACCCACAGACAAGGATTTTGAAGAGAATTTCAACCTGGCCCTGTTCCAGGACAACAACATCAAGCTGCTCGTGACCGTCGGTGGCGACGACACCGCTTCCACCGCGAACCGCATTGCGAAGTTCCTTGAGGCGAAGCAGTATCCGATCCACAACATCCACGTCCCGAAGACGATCGACAACGACCTCCCGCTGCCGAACAACACCCCGACCTTCGGCTTCAACTCCGCCAAGAATGAGGGCGCACACCTGGCCCGCACCGTCTACGAGGATGCGCGGACAAGCGGCAACTGGCTGATCATCAGCGCTATGGGCCGAAGCGCCGGCCATCTCGCCCTCGGTATCGGCGAAGCCACGCACTGCCCGATGACCATCATCCCCGAGATGTTCAACAAGACGGCCATCACCCTGGACAAGATCGTCAACCTGGCTCTCTCCACCATTCTCAAACGCACCATCATGGGCATCCATTACGGCACCGTCGTCGTGGCGGAGGGCGTGTTCCACGACCTCGATCCGAAGGAAATCAAGAATGCCGGCGTGTCCATGACCTACGACGAGCACGGCCATCCGGAGCTGGGCAAGATCAGCAAGGCGGTCCTCTTCAACGATATCCTGGAGAAGGAGTTCAAGCAGCTCGGCCTCAAGTTCAAGACCCGTCCCGTGGAGATCGGCTACGACGTCCGCTGCCAGGATCCCGTCGCCTTCGACCTTACCTATTGCTCGGAGCTGGCCATGGGTGTCTATGAGCTCTTCCAGAAAGGGGAGACCGGCTGCATGGTGTACGTCGACGCTTTCGGCGAGGCGCATCCGCTGTACCTCAAGGACCTGCAGAATGCCGAGGGCAAGATTCCGCCGCGCCGGGTCGCCATCGAGGGTGGCACTTCCCAGAATTACTTCAACCACATCTGCCATTTCATCACCCCGGCCGACTACGAGGCCGCGAAGAAGTATGTCCCCAATCCGGAGGCTTACGACTTCAAGAAGATCCTGAACTGGTAGGTGATTCGCCGGGTCGACCCGGCGAATGACGAATACAAGAAGGCCCCGCTTGTGCAGGGCCTTCTTGTCATGATGGGCTTTTTGCCTATAGAGGCATCGCTCCCTTGCAGGAGCATACATATGCAGCTGTTTCATTTGCCAGGCGCTGCGCGTCGGACAGGGAGTCCCCGCGCAGGTAGGCGACCACGAAGGCGGCGGTGAACGAATCACCG
>JAAYCA010000026.1 GCA_012744435.1 Bacteroidales bacterium | reverse complement strand
CCCCTTTTTTCAACTCCTCCGCAAACAGCATTTCAACAAGTTTCCAAACACTTTTTCCTTTACCTAATAATTTGATGTTTAATGGCTTTGATAACTTATCAACATTTCTACACGACTATAAGAAAACATCAAATTATCAAAATAAAAGAACTATATTTGTATTCTGATTGTCGCTGACATTGTATGCCTGATTTCGACCCTCATAACACAAACGACTGCAAAGATAAGGAATTGGACGGAATTATCCGGCCCCAGGAGTTGGAAGATTTCACGGGTCAGGGAGAAATCGTTTCCCGTCTGAAAATTTATATCGAAGCGGCCAGGATGCGCGGAGAGTCCCTGGACCATACGCTGTTCCATGGCCCTCCGGGTCTGGGAAAGACCACGCTGGCCCATATTATCGCCAATGAGATGGGCGTCAACATGAAGATCACGTCCGGTCCCGTCCTGGACCGGCCCGGCGATCTTGCCGGCTTGCTGACTTCCCTCGAGACGGGTGACGTTCTCTTTATCGACGAGATTCACCGGCTTTCTCCGGAGGTGGAGGAATACCTCTATTCCGCGATGGAGGACTATGTCATCGATATTATGATAGACAAGGGGCCCGGAGCCCGTTCTGTCCGGATTTCCCTGAATCCGTTCACCCTTGTGGGCGCGACGACGCGGGCCGGTCTGCTGACGGCGCCGCTGAGGGCGCGTTTCGGTATCACCGAAGGCCTGGAATATTATGATACGGAAGATCTGGTCAAGATCGTGAAGCGCAGCGCCGGGATCCTGAAGGTGGAGATCGAGCCGAAAGCGGCGCAGGAGATCGCCTTGCGCAGCCGCGGCACGCCGCGAATCGCGAATTCGCTGCTCCGTCGCGTCCGGGATTTCGCCCAGGTGATGGGAGACGGACACATCGATCTGGAAATCTCCCGATATGCCCTGGATAAGCTCAATATAGACAAACGGGGGCTGGACGCCATCGACAACAAGATCCTCCGGACCATCATATCCACGTTCAAGGGCGGTCCCGTGGGAGCCAACACGCTTTCAACGGCGATCGGTGAAGACCAGGGCACCTATGAGGAGGTTTACGAGCCTTTCCTTATCAAAGAAGGATACATCGTGCGCACGCAGCGCGGGCGCGTGGCGACGGAGCTTTCCTACAGGCATCTGGGACTGGACCCTTATCAGAACAATGCGAATACGCTGTTTTAAATGAAATAACAACCATTGAATATGTCAGACAAGCTAATTTCCAAAATTCCTGAAGGACCGCTCGAGAGCAAGTGGACCCGCCGCAAGTCGGAAATCGGCCTGGTCAGCCCGAACAACAAAAGGAAACTCGAGGTGATCGTGGTGGGGACCGGTCTGGGCGGAGCTTCTGCCGCTGCTTCCCTGGGTGAATTGGGATACAATGTCAAAATCTTCTGTATCAGCGATTCTCCGCGCCGTGCACACTCCATTGCCGCGCAGGGAGGGATCAATGCCGCGAAGAATTATCAGAATGACAACGATTCCGTGTACCGCCTGTTCTATGATACCATCAAAGGCGGGGATTACCGTTCCCGTGAAGCCAACGTGTATCGTCTGGCCGAGGTGAGTGCGCCCATTATCGACCAGTGCGTGGCGCAGGGAATTCCCTTTGCACGGGAATACGGCGGATACCTGGCGAACCGCTCTTTCGGCGGCGTGCAGGTGAGCCGTACCTTTTATGCCCGCGGACAGACCGGACAGCAGCTGTTGCTCGGAGCGTATGCTTCCTTGAACAAGGAGATCGCAGCCGGCAGCGTAAAATCCTATCCACGGCATGAAATGCTCGATTTGGTGATCATAAACGGGCAGGCTAAGGGAATTATCGCCAGGAACCTTGTAACGGGCGCATTGGAGCGTTTTGGTGCGCATGCCGTCGTGATTGCCACCGGCGGTTACGGAAATGCTTATTTCCTTTCCACCAATGCCATGAACAGCAATGGTTCCGCGGCGATGCAGTGTTATCGGAAAGGTGCTTTCTTCGCCAATCCCTGCTTCGCGCAGATTCATCCGACCTGCATTCCGGTCCATGGAGAGCAGCAGTGCAAACTCACCCTGATGAGCGAGTCGCTGCGCAACGACGGCCGCATCTGGGTGCCCAAGAAAAAAGAGGATGTGGAGCGGCTCCGCAAACATGAGATCAGGCCTTCGCAGATTCCGGAAGAGGACCGCGACTATTATCTTGAGCGCCGCTATCCGGCCTTCGGCAACCTGGTGCCGCGCGACGTGGCATCCCGTGCCGCCAAAGAACGCTGCGACGCAGGATTCGGCGTAAATGAGACCGGCAAGGCCGTATTCCTCGATTTCGCGGATGCGATCAGCCGTCTGGGCCGTCAGCGCGTTGCCGAACGTTACGGCAACCTGTTCGAGATGTATGAGAAAATCACGGCTTCTTCTCCCTGGGAAGAGCCGATGATGATCTATCCGGCCATCCACTACACGATGGGCGGTATCTGGGTGGATTATGATCTCCAGACCACGGTTCCGGGCCTGTATGCCATCGGAGAAGCGAATTTCTCCGACCATGGCGGCAACCGCCTCGGCGCGTCCGCCCTCATGCAGGGCCTTGCGGACGGCTATTTCATCCTGCCCGTCACCATCGGAGACTACCTCTCCCATAAATTCGCGGAACCGAAGACGGATGTCGGCTCCCCTGAATTCAATGAAGCGGAAAAGGCCGTACAGGCCCGTATAGACCGTCTTTTTGCGATCAAGGGAACGAAGACGGTGGATGAAATCCACAAGAAACTCGGCAATATCATGTGGGACTACGTCGGTATGGCACGCGATGAGGAAGGTCTCAAGAAAGCCATCCGGGAGATCCGGGAACTCAAGAAGGATTTCTACGAGAACGTCAATGTGCCCGGGACCCAGTTCGAGTTTAACCAGGAGCTTGAAAAGGCCCTCCGCCTGGAGGATTTCTTCGACATCGGCGAACTGATGGCGCGCGATGCGCTCAACCGCGCCGAATCCTGCGGCGGCCATTTCCGTGTGGAAAGCCAGACGGAGGAAGGGGAAGCGAAGCGCGACGACGCCCGTTTCATGTATGTTGCGGCTTGGGAATACAAAGGGGAAGAAAAGGAACCCGAACTCCACAAGGAGCCGCTCAAATATGAGTTTATCGAGGTGAAAACGAGAAATTACAAAGACTGATCGCGATGGAATTCAATCTGAAAATATGGCGTCAGAAGAACGCCAAGGTGAAAGGTCATTTTGAAACCTATCATATTTCCGGAATCGAGGAGGATGCGTCTTTCCTCGAGATGCTTGATATTCTCAATGAACAGCTTATCCACGAAGGATGCGATCCCGTCGCGGTAGAACGCGGCTGCCAGAGCAGCGGTCCCGTTTCGTTCGACCACGATTGCCGCGAGGGCATCTGCGGGGCCTGTTCCCTGTACATAGACGGCCGCGCACACGGGCCGGACGACCATGTCACCACCTGCCAGCTGTTTATGCGTCATTTCAAGGACGGAGCGACCATTACGGTGGAACCCTGGCGCAGTGCGGCCTTTCCGGTCATCAAGGATCTGGTGGTGGACCGTACGGCTTTCGACAAGATCCTGCAGGCCGGCGGCTTTATCTCCGTACGTACCGGCGCCGCGCAGGATGCCAACAACATCCTGATTCCGCACGACCGTGCCGAAGACAGCATGGATGCCGCTTCCTGTGTGGGTTGTGGCGCTTGTGTCGCGACCTGCAAGAACGGCTCCGCCATGCTGTTCGTGGCAGCGCGCGTTAGCTCCCTGGCCCTGCTTCCGCAGGGACGTCCGGAAGCCAAGCGCCGCGCCAAGGCCATGGTGGCCAAGATGGACGAACTGGGCTTCGGAAACTGCACCAACACGCGCGCCTGCGAACTCGAGTGCCCGAAGGGCATCACCGTTTCGCATATCGCACGCCTGAACCGGGAATTCCTGAAGGCGAAGTTCTCCGATTAGCTACCAGAGGAAATTATTGAAGGGGTAGCGCCCCGCATGGATCTCCGCGACCATTTTATAAATGTCGTCGCGGAGTTTTTCGATGTTCTCCTTTTTGATGGCCGAGACGAAGATACAGGGGATCTTGCGTCCGCTGATCCATTTATTCTTGACTTCTTCCAGGGTGAAATTCTTCTCCGTCCGGGGTTCCAGGGAGAACTCGTCATAGGGTTCGAAGCTATAGGCGTCTGTCTTGTTGAAGACGACATAGACGGGTTTGTCGGCGGCGGAAATGTCCTTGAGTGTCTTGTCCACGACCTCCATCTGCTCTTCATAGTCGGGATGCGAGATATCCACGACGTGGACCAGGATATCCGCTTCGCGAACCTCGTCCAGGGTGCTTTTGAAGGCTTCTATGAGCTGTGTGGGGAGTTTTCGGATGAAGCCGACCGTGTCGCTCAGCAGGAAAGGAACGTTCCCGATAACGACTTTCCGGACGGTGGTGTCGAGCGTGGCGAAGAGTTTGTTTTCCGCGAAAACCTCCGATTTGGACAGCAGGTTCATCAGGGTGGATTTGCCCACGTTGGTGTAGCCCACCAGCGACAGGCGCACCAGCTGGCCGCGGTTTCCGCGCTGGGTGGCCATCTGCTTGTCTATTTTCTTCAGATCTTCCTTGAGCTTGGAGATACGCTCGCGCACGATGCGGCGGTCCACTTCAATTTGGGTTTCTCCCATGCCGCCCCGGGTCCCCATGCCGCCGCGCTGGCGCTCCAGGTGGGTCCACATGCCCGCCAGGCGGGGGAGCATGTAGTTGTAGCGGGCCAGCTCCACCTGCGTTTTCGCGTAGGCTGTCTGGGCGCGCTGGGAGAAGATTTCGAGGATCAGGCTGGTCCGGTCGATCACGGCGGAACTCTTGATGATATTCTCGATATTCCGCTGCTGCATCCCGGTCAGCTCGTCGTCGAAGATGACGTAGTCGATATGGTTATCCTCGCAGTAGGCGGCTATTTCCTTGAGCTTTCCGCTGCGGATGTAGGTGGCCTTGTCGGGCCGGTCGACACGCTGTACGAACTTTTTGTCTCCGACGGCTCCGGCCGTCTCGGCCAGGAACTGCAGTTCATCGAGGTATTCGTAGATTTTCCGTTCGTCGTCATTCTGTCGGATGATTCCGACAAAGACGGCTTTTTCTTCTCTGGTCTCTTGCATGCTCAGTCAAAAAAAGGCCATCCGCGTACGGACGGCCTCTCATTTGTTTTTGCAGGATTATCGCAGCTGGAAGATCACAGGGAACTGATAGGTAACCTTCACGGCGCGGTCTCTCTGCTTGCCGGGCGTCCACTTCGGGGAGCTCTGGATCACGCGGACAGCTTCCCTGTCGAGGGAAGGATCCACGCCACGGAGGATCTTCACGTCGGAGACGGAGCCGTTCGGATTCACGGTGAATTGAACCATGACGCGGCCGGATACGCCATTCTCCTTGGCGATTTCAGGATACTCCAGGTGCTGGGAAACCCATTTCGAGAAGGTGTTGGCGTCGCCGCCCTGGAACTGGGGTTTCTCCTCGACGAGGGCGAACGGAATCGCTTCCTCCTCGACGACCTCTTCCTCGACCTCCTCTACGTAGTCCATAATCTCAACGCCGAGGGTGGCGTCATCTTCAAGGTTAAGGATGTTGTCCTCGACCTTGATGTCGTCGTCCACGATGTCGATCTGGTCGGAGAGGACGGGAATCTTCGGTGCCTCAGGGGGGGGCGGAGGTGCTTCCTGAGTGATCGGAATAATCTCTTCCTCAATGAGTTCGGTGTTTTCCTGAACAAAGAGAGTTTCTTCTTTCTCTTTGGTCTGGAATTCGAACGCGAAGATCGTGACCAGAAGAGACAGGACCAATCCTATCTCGACGAACAAGAGCTTCTTGTTGTTGAGATCAGCTTTGGGTGATTTCTTGACTTCCATATTTGTGGTTATTAAAAAATCTACATTCGAGTTTCAAAGATAGAAATATTTATTTTCAATTCCAATTTTTTCATTTAATACTCGTAAATTTGCCAAAAATATGGCCATGATCCGGTATTTTCAGGAAGACATTCGCTTTGAATTGAAGCAAAAAAGGCTGAACAACAGCTGGTTGAAGATGGTCGCCGGCAGCGAGGTGCGCCGCCTGGGTGCGATCAACATCATCTTCTGCTCCGACCGTTATATCCTGGACGTGAACATGCGCTATCTCCAGCACGACTATTTCACGGACATCATTACCTTTGATTATTGTGAAAAGGATCTTCTCTCCGGCGACCTTTTCATCAGCATCGACTCGGTTCGCGAGAACGCCGCCTGGTACGGCGTATCGTTTGCCGACGAGCTCGACCGGGTGATGGTCCACGGCCTGCTGCACCTGATCGGCTATGACGATCACACGGAGGAGGAGACGGCCACGATGCGCCGCAAGGAGAATTATTACCTTGAAATGAAAGCCGCCCTGCGATGAAGACCGAGTATGATATCATCGTCGTCGGCGGCGGTCACGCCGGCTGTGAGGCTGCCATGGCGGCCGCAACGCTCGGCTCGTCCGTTTTGCTTGTGACGATGGACATGCTGGGTTTCGCCAAGATGTCCTGCAACCCGGCGATGGGAGGCATCGCCAAAGGACAGATCGTCCGGGAGATCGATGCGCTTGGCGGATGGAGCGGTGTCGTCACGGACCGCACCACGCTCCAGTTTCGCATGCTCAACCGCTCGAAGGGGCCGGCGATGTGGAGTCCGCGGGCGCAATGCGATAAAATCCGTTTTTCTCTGGAATGGCGGAAAATCCTCGAAAGTGCCTGTAAATTAGACATTTACGCGGATTCTGCGGTCTCTTTTCTCTTTGAGAATTCAAAAATCTGCGGGGTCAAGACCAATACCGGGGCGATTTTCAAGTCTCAGGCGGTTGTTTTGACGGCCGGAACCTTCCTTTCGGGCAAACTTTTCATCGGTCGCCACCAGATGGAGGGCGGACGCCTTGGCGAGCCGGCCTCATATGGTTTGACGGAACAACTCGTCGAACGGGGGCTTGTGACCGACCGGATGAAGACCGGCACTCCGCCGAGGATCGACATTTCCTCGGTGGACACCGCGAAGCTGATCGTCCAGCCGGGCGATCCGGATCCTGCGCGCTTTTCTTTCCGGCCGGAGCCGTCGGCCGTACAGGCCAAAGGGGCGTCGCAGATGAATTGTTATATCCTGCACACCAACGAACGCGTCCACGACATCCTTCGGTCCGGGTTCGACGACTCTCCGCTGTTTTCCGGGATGATCCACGGCAGGGGACCGCGCTATTGTCCCAGCATCGAAGACAAACTCCGCGTCTTTCCAGACAATGACGCGCACCAGCTTTTCCTGGAACCGGAGGGGCGCTGGACCAACGAATTCTATCTGCAGGGCTTTTCTTCTTCGCTGCCGCTGGAAATCCAGCTGGAGGCGCTCCACGCCATCGAGGGCCTTGAAAACGTCAAGATCTTCCGCCCGGCCTATGCGGTCGAATACGACTACTTCGACCCCACGCTGCTGCGCCAGACCCTTGAATCAAGATGTGTGGAGAACCTCTTCCTGGCCGGCCAGGTCAACGGGACCACCGGCTATGAGGAAGCTGCCGCACAGGGACTCCTGGCGGGGATCAACGCCCACCGCAAACTGCGCGAACAGGACCCGCTTGTCCTGCACCGCGACCAGTCTTATATCGGCGTACTGATCGACGACCTTGTCACCAAAGGCGTCGATGAGCCTTATCGGATGTTTACCTCACGGGCAGAATACCGTATCCTCCTGCGCCAGGATAATGCCGATATCCGCCTCACGCCGCTGGCGCACGAACTCGGCCTGGTCGATGAGGCGCGCTATGCCGCGACCTGCGAGAAATACAACCGCATTTCGAAGCTCCAGAGCTATTGCGAACGCACAAATCTGACCGCGAAGGCGGTGAATCCTTATCTCGAATCCGTCGGATCCGCGACGATTTCGGAGTCCAAGAAGATCGCAGATCTGGCCACGCGTCCGGAAGTGACCCTCATGGAACTGTTGCAAATCGTTCCACGTGGAACTTATCAACAGGAAGAGGTGGAAAGTGTTGAAATCTCCCTTCGCTACAAGGGTTACATTGATCGGGAGC
Source organism: Bacteroidales bacterium (assembly GCA_012744435.1). Taxonomy (GTDB): domain Bacteria; phylum Bacteroidota; class Bacteroidia; order Bacteroidales; family UBA932; genus Cryptobacteroides. The sequence goes on along the minus strand of JAAYCA010000026.1, from coordinate 35,056 downwards.
TTGCCCTTGCAGAAAAAATCCGCCGGCTGGAGAACCTGCGGATTCCTGATGGATTTGATTTTGACAGCCTGTCGGGCTTGACGATAGAGTGCCGGCAGAAATTGAAAAAGTATCGGCCGCAGACCCTCGCTCAGGCCTCCCGGATCTCCGGGGTGTCGCCCGCGGACATCTCCGTGCTGTTGGTTTATTTCGGCCGCTGACGCCGGCTAAAGCCGCTGCAGCGCCGCCTTGATAAGCTCTTCGACCGAGGCGTGGGGATCCTGTTTTAGGATGGCCTGGAGGGCTTTGTTGATGTTCGGTTTTGCAAAACCCAGCATCTGCAGGGCCGTCGCCGCTTCTTCCGCAGCGGCACCGCTGTCTGTGCGGAAGAGCACGTCCGCGCCGTCGCCGTCCCCCTTGACGATCTTGTCCTTCAGCTCCAGCACCAGGCGCTGGGCCGTCTTGAGCCCGATTCCCTTGACGCCTTTGAGCCGGCCGACATCCTCGCTGAGAATGGCATTCCGCAGCTCTTCTGCGGACAGGGAGGAAAGGACCATCCTGGCCGATGCGGCGCCCATGCCGGACACGCTGGTGATCTGCCGGAAGAGCTCGCGCTCCTCTTTCGTCGCGAATCCGTAATCGACTTCGACGCCGTCGCGGGGATTGATTTGCCGCTGGAGATAGACCGAGGCCTCGCCTTTGCCGTTCAGCGCGTCGTATGTCTGGAGAGAGATCTCCACGCCGTAGCCGATCCCCTGATTGTCGATGACGGCCATCGTCGGGGTCAGCGTCACAAGCTTTCCTGAAATGTACTCTATCATATCACAAAAATAATGTTTATTTTTGCATTTCGCTATGATGCAGCTTGAAAAAATACGGCAGGAGTTCCCTGCGCTGGGGACGCAGGTCTACGGTAAACCGCTTGTCTATCTGGACAATGCGGCGACGTCGCAGCGCCCGCTTTCCGTCATCCGGAAGTGGGAGGAACTGTCCACGGAGCGCAACGCCAATCTCCACCGCGCCGTGCACCGTCTCGCCGACCTGGCGACGCAGGAGTACGAAGCGACCCGCGACGCCGTCCGGCAGTACCTGAACGCGGCATCCCGCGAGGAAATCATCTTCACGTCCGGCGCCACGGCCTCGATCAATCTCGTGGCGTTCAGTTTCGGCGAAGCCTTTGTCCGCGAGGGGGACGAGATCATCGTCTGCGAAGCGGAACACCATTCGGATATCGTGCCCTGGCAGATGCTCTGCGAGCGCAAGGGCGCCGTCCTGAAGGTTCTTCCCGTGGACGACGGGGGACGGATCCGCCTCGGGGCGCTGCCCGCGCTGCTGACGCCGCGGACGCGCCTTCTCTGCGTTGCGCACATCTCCAACGTCCTGGGTCTCGTCAACCCCATAAAAGAAATCGTAAAAATTTGTCATTCAGCAGGTTGCCCCGTTCTTGTGGATGGGTCGCAGGGCATTGTTCACGAGCGGGTGGACGTTGCCGGGCTGGACTGCGATTTCTATGTGTTTTCGGGCCACAAGGTATATGCCGCACCCGGAACGGGCGTCCTGTACGGCCGCCGCGAGCTGCTTTCCCGGATGCCTCCGTATATGGGAGGCGGCGAAATGATCGAAACGGTACGCTGGTCCGGGACGACGTATGCGCCGCTGCCCCAGAAGTTCGAGGCCGGCACGCAGAACATCGCCGGCACCCCGACCTTGCGTCCCGCGCTGGAGATGGTAAAACGCCTGCGCGACCCGGAAATCCTGGCGGAGTCGAATGCTATTAAGTCATTTATGCTGAATGGTTTAAATAAGATTTCCGGGCTGCGGCTCTATGGAGAGCCGTCGTCTCCGGAAGAGAAGATACCGCTGTTTTCGTTCTCCGTGGAACAAGCCCACCACGAAGACCTCGCCCTGATTCTGGATAAGATGGGCATTGCGGTCCGCTCCGGGCAGATGTGTGCGGAGCCGCTGATGGACCGCTTCGGCGTGACGGGCATGCTGCGGGTGTCGTTCGCCCCGTACAACACGCTTCAGGAAGCGGAATATTTTATGCAATCGCTGGAACGGGCGATCAAAATGTTGAGAGGATGAAATCATTGCAAGAATGCCAGGAAGAGGTCGTCGAAGACTTTTCGATGTACGACGAATGGTTGGACAAATACGAGTACCTGATTGATCTCGGGCACCGTCTGGAGCCCTTTCCCGAGGAGTTGAAGACAGATGACCGGCTGATCCGGGGCTGCCAGTCGCGCGTATGGCTGGACACCCGCCGGGAGGACGGCCGCCTGTTTTTCCGCGCCGACAGCGACGCCATTATCACCAAAGGGATCATCTCCCTGCTGATCGGCGTCTATTCCGGCCGCACGGCGGCGGAAATCGCAGCGGACGATTTTTCCTTCGTGGAACGGCTCGGCCTTCGGGAGAATCTCTCCCCGACGCGGGCGAACGGCCTCGCATCAATGATTGAAACCATCCGCCGGACGGCGGAAAATCTTGTTTGAAATGGCGCAGAAAGATGTTTTGACGCCCCAGGACGTGAAGGACCTGGCCCCGCTCTACGAAGATGTTGTTCTCTCTATCAAGCAGGTCTATGACCCGGAGATCCCGGTGAATGTCTATGACCTCGGATTGATCTATGATCTCCACATCGACAAGGAGCACAAGGTATATATCAAGATGACGTTTACCGCGCCGAACTGTCCGATGGCGGACCAGGTGCTCGCCGAAGTGCAGCACGGCGTGGAGACCACGCCCGGCGTGTCGGGCTGCGAGATCGAGCTGGTTTGGGAACCGGCCTGGGACGCGAGTCTGCTGTCTGACGAGGCGCGCATCGCGCTTGGCTGGGATCCGGAATTCTAGGCCATGAAGAGCGTCCCCGTCTATTTTTCTCTCGGCTCGAACCAGGGCGACCGCCGCGCACAGATCGAAGAAGCGCTGCGGCGTCTGGACAAGGCCGTCGGACGGCCCCGCGAGGCGCTTTCCTCCCTCATCGAGAGCAAGGCCTGGGGTTTTGACGGGGCGGATTTTCTCAATTGCGTCGTCCGCTACCGGACGGCCCGGCGCCCGGAGACGCTGCTGCGCATCTGCAAGCGCATCGAGCGCGCGATGGGGCGGCGGGAGACGCTGGAATACGACGCCGACGGCCGCCGGATCTACCATGACCGCCCCATCGACATCGACATTCTCCTGTATGGCGACGAATGCGTGGACACCCCCGATCTCAAGATCCCGCACCCCCTGATGCGGCAGCGGGACTTCATTCTGCGAGCGCTGGAGGAGATTTTACCGCGGAAATGATTACCTTTGCCGGGTTGATAATTAGTTAGTAACAAAGATATGACACAAGACGAACTGTTCAAGGTACTCGTGGCGCACTGCAAGGAGTACGGTTTCATTTTCCCCTCGAGCGAGATTTACGACGGCCTGGCCGCCGTGTACGACTACGGCCAGATGGGCGTCGAACTGAAAAACAATATCAAGCAGTACTGGTGGAACGCGATGACCCGGCTGCATGAAAACATCGTGGGCATCGACTCCTGCATCTTCATGCACCCCCGCATCTGGGAGGCCTCCGGCCACGTGAGCGCCTTCAACGACCCGCTCATCGACAACAAGGACTCCAAGAAGCGCTACCGCGCCGACGTCCTGATCGAGGACTACCTTGGCAAGATCGAAGAAAAAATCAACAAGGAGGTCGAGAAAGGCCGCCGGAAATTCGGCGACGGTTTCGACGAGGCGCAGTTCCGCGCGACCAACCCCAACGTCCTGCGCGAGCAGGCCAAGTGGGAGGAAGTCCACAACCGCTACGTCGCCGCCGAGAAGGCCTCCGACTTCGCGGAATACCGCCAGATCATCATCGACTGCGGCATCGTCTGCCCCATCAGCGGCACCTGCAACTGGACGGACGTCCGGCAGTTCAACCTCATGTTCAGCACCTCGATGGGCAGCACCTCCGAAGGCGCCAACACGATTTACCTGCGTCCGGAGACGGCCCAGGGCATCTTCGTCAACTACCTCAACGTCCAGAAGACCGGCCGCATGAAGATCCCCTTCGGCATCGCCCAGATCGGCAAGGCCTTCCGCAACGAGATCGTCGCCCGCCAGTTCATCTTCCGCATGCGCGAATTCGAGCAGATGGAGATGCAGTTCTTCATCAAGCCGGGCACGGAGCTCGACTGGTTCGCCAAGTGGAAGGAAAACCGCATGAAATGGCATGTCAACATCGGCATGGGCGCCGAAAACTACCGCTTCCACGACCATGAGAAGCTGGCGCACTACGCCAACGCCGCCACCGACATCGAGTTCAACTTCCCCTTCGGCTTCAAGGAGCTCGAAGGCATCCACAGCCGCACCAACTTCGACCTGGGCAACCACCAGAAGTTCTCCGGCAAGAAGATCGAGTACTTCGATCCCGAAGAAGGCGCCGCCTACACCCCGTACGTGGTCGAGACCTCCATCGGCGTGGACCGCATGGTGCTCGCCGTGCTGTCCCACTCCCTGCACGAGGAGCAGCTGGACAACGGCGAGACGCGCGTGGTGATGAGCATTCCCGCCCCGCTCGCCCCGGTCAAGGCCGCGGTCCTGCCGCTGGTCAAGAAAGACGGCCTGCCCGAGCTCGCGCAGGAGGTCATGGACCTGCTCAAATATGATTTCAACTGCCAGTACGAGGAAAAAGACAGCATCGGCAAGCGCTACCGCCGCCAGGATGCCATCGGCACCCCGTTCTGCATCACCGTGGACCACGAGTCCCTGAGCGACCGCTGCGTGACCGTGCGCGACCGCGACACGATGGAGCAGCAGCGCGTCCCCATCGCGGAGCTCCGCGCCCTGATCGACGCCCGGGTCAATCTCAACAACCTGCTGCGCAACCTGTAATGGCACAGACCTTTGCCGAGCTGGGCCGGGTCGAAGCCATCCGGCAGCTGTTCGAGGGGACGCCCTGGCGCCCTTTCGAAGAGCCGCTGCGCTTCGAAGCGAAGCCGCAGGAATGCATCGCCACGGCCTCCGGCCTGCTGCTGGAAGGGATCGACTTCAACCTCGTCTATTTCCCGCTGGGACACCTGGGCCGCAAGGCCGTGGTGAGGGTTTCGGGCGAACTGTATGCCGTGATGGCGCATCCCGAGACGCTCTCCGTGCAGCTGGGCATCTCCGCAAAGCTTGATTTCGAACAGGTTAAAGAGCTCTGGAAAGGCATCGTCGCAGCGGCGCAAGAATATGGTTATAAGAACGTTAGCTTGGATCTGGCGCCTTCGCGCAACGGACTCGCGATCGCGCTCTCGGCCACGGGCCGCCACTGCGCCGCGACGTCCGCCGGACGAGCGCAGGCGCAGTCCAGGGACCTGCTTGCCGTGTCCGGCCGCCTTGGCGCGGCCTTCCTGGGCCTGCAGGTCCTGGAGCGCGAACGCCTCAAGTTCGAACAGGGCGGCTCCGACCGGTCGGAGCTCGAGCGGCACCGGATGCTGGTCGGCGCCTATCTGAGGCCCGAATTAAGCCCGGATTTGGCCGCGCAGCTCGAAGACGGGAAGATATACCCCTCCCACGGTTATCTCCTCTCCCGCGGCCTCGCAGACGGCTTGCTGCGCCTGCAGCGCGACAGCGGCCTCGGCGTCAAGGTCTATGCCGACAAGATTCCCTTCGAGGCGGGCAGTTCCGCCCTCGGAAAAGAGCTCGGCATCGACCCCCTGTCCGCCGCCATGAACGGCGGCGACGACAACCAGCTCCTCTATGTGATTCCGATCGCGCAGTACGGGCGTTTCCGCACGGATTTCCAGACCTTCGACATCATCGGCCACCTCGCACAGCCCTCCGCCGGCACCGTGCTGGTCTCCCCGGACGGTCTGGAGCACCCCGTCTCCGCTCCCGGATGGAAAAACCAGTAACCACATCGATATGAAAAAGTTAATAGCCCTCTTCTGCGCGACGGCGCTCTTCGCCGCCTCCGCGGGTGCCCAGAACGTCCTGGGCGGTATCCTCAATTCGATCGGCAGCGGCAACGTCGGTGAAACCATTACCAACGTCCTCTCCGGCGTCACGGGCGCCACGACCAAGCTCGTCGGCACCTGGACCTATGGCGGTGTCGCCGCGGCCGTACGCAGCGACAACGTCTTCAGCACCGTGGCCGGCAACGCCGCCGTGAGCACCATCGAGAACAAGGCCGACGAGATCCTCGGCAAGGCGGGCGTGACGCCCGGCGCGGCCACCTTCGTGTTCAACGAGGACGGCACCTTCTCCTTCCAGGCCGGCCGGCTGCCCGCCATCTCCGGCACCTACACGCAGGAGGGCAACGCCGTGACCTTCCATTTCGGCAAGGCCCTGAAATTCCTCCAGCTCAACGGCACCGTGTCCACGGCCGCGGGCGGCTGCAAGATCCTCTTCAACGGCGAGAAATTCATGACTTTCGCCCAGCGCGTCATCGAGTTCGCGAAGAAGATCACCACCAGCGCCGGTCTCGCCACGGTCGGCAACATCCTGACGACCGCCAAGAGCGTGGACGCCGGCTTCAAGCTCTCCCGCTAGAAACTGAATTTGTACCCGACCCCGACGGTCGTGATGAAAGCCTGGTCATAGGTCAGGCTTTTCAGTTTCGTCCCTTCTTTGTTGGTGTCTACGTTCTTGTCGTAGCAGTAGTCGAACAGGCCGTAGAACTCCAGCGCGTTGTGTTTGTCCAGCTTCCACTCGAGGCCGAGCCCGCCGCGGTAGCGGTTGATATAGCTGTCGGTGTAGCCGGTGAAGGCGTAGTCGCTGTAGGCGCCGGTCGCGGTGTTGTAGGTGGCCGTGCAGGCGGGGTCGTTCAAGATGTTCTTCAGCTCGAAGAATACATACGGTTCCACGGCATCGAAGCCTTTGTACTGCACCTTGAAGCGGGTCTTGAGCGTGAGCGGATTGCGGACTTCCTGATAGGCGTTCAGGTCTTCGGTCTTGTGGGTGAGCTGCAGCATTTCGCGCAGCGAGAAGCGCCAGTCGCCGATTCTGTAGCCGAACGTGAGGCGGGCGGAAGCCCGGTGGCGGGGCTGCCAGCCGGCGTTCGTGCCGTAGCGGTCGTAAAAGGTATAGCCGATCCCGCCCTTGAGCCAGTCGTTGAACTTGTAATCCAGGCCCAGGGAGACCTGGTGGCGGTCGATCTTGGTAAGCGCGTTCTCGGTGCGGAGCTCATACGACGCGGACAGGTGCAGGCCCCTGGCCAGTTTCTTGTCGATTTCGACGGAGGTGCGGGTGGCGAAGTCGTTCTCCAGGGCGTTCACCGTGCCCTGGGCCCGGACGAGAGCCGGGACCAAAAGCAGGAAAGAGAGTAATAAATATCTGGTTTTCATAATATTACGAACTGATTATCCAACAAAATCCTTGGCCTTGGTCAGCTGGTCGATCGTGGCCTCCTGCCCTTTCACAAGCCGGTAGCGGACCTTGATGAAAGCCGCATCCTTGAGGAAATCCACGTGGCCGATCTCGAGATCGACGATCGGGAATCCAAGCCTTTTCTGCAGGTCGGCGACGAGCTCCTCGCGCCGTTCCGGGACGATGAGCTCGATCCGGTCGTAAAGCACGAGCTTGGTGGAGGTGTGTGCGAGGAACCTCCCGCTTTCCAGCACCCAGACAAGACCTACGACCAGCAGGTTGGCCAGCGCCGTGACCCCGACCGTCCCGGCATCCAGTGCATAATGCGGATGGTCCGTGACCGCTCCGACGAGCCGGTAAAGGGGTGAGAGGCCGTTGAGCGCCGCCAGGGCGATGATGACGAACAGGTAGGTCATTTCCCGGATGGGCACCGTCTCCGTACGGTAGCGGATCACGCCGAAGATGGCGAACAGGCCCAGGGTCAGGCCCACGCCCACCTCCGCGTTGCCCATCATGTAGAGCAGCAGCACCATGGCGGAGGAGAAGACCATGAAGGTGAAATAGTAGTCCCGCCGGTGGCTCTTGCGGTAGTAGAAGAAGTGTACGAGGAGCCAGCAGACCAGCAGGTTCAGCAGGAAGCGGATGCCCAGCTCCGTCAGGCTCTGGCCCGTGGTCATCATGGCGTCCGTGATGGTCTGGACGTCGAAGATCTCTTCGTCGGCGATGCTGTAATCGCCCAGGATGTCGTCTTGGATCATATTGTTGTCAGTTTTTTATTGATTACTTTCTCTATCTGTTTGATTTTCGGCTTGAAACGATTGCTCTTCACGGCCGGATCCGTCAGGGTCGTCCCCACGCAGTACTTGCTGACGCGGACCGGTTTCACCCGGTGTTCCAGCAGGATTCCCTTCATCTCGCTCTCCGCCCGGCCGTCCTGTTTCAGTTCGATGATCACGGCGTCCTGGAGGGAGACCCTCCGGGCCGTGCGGTGATTGACGAAACACAGGGCCGTGTCGATGGTCAGGCGTTCCGTCATGGCGGCGTTGACCAGGGTGATCCGGCGGAAGAGGGTCTCCACGGCCGGAGAGAGGAGTTCCGGGGGGATGGCGGAGTTTTTTTCCATCAGCGGCACGGAGGCGGGGTCGGCGCGGAAGTCCTTGAAGGCCGCCGGAGCGATCTCCGTGCGTTTCTTCTTCGTCCGTCCGTGGTTGTTCTTCCGCTTGATCTCCAGGAAGGTCTGGCCGCTGCCCACGTAGATCCGCGTGCGGACCTTCTGGCGGACCAGGCGCCGGTTGTGGTGGTCGAGGAACATCTGCAGCTCCGGCGTGTCGTAGTAGAGCGTGTCGTAGGAACAGATCTTCGTGCCGTCGGTCTCCAGCGCCCGGTATCCCTGCGCCGCCGCGTCCTCCAGGATGCCGACCAGGGTCTGCTCCGTGGTGAGGTATTTGGAGTCGATCCGGTTCATCAGCTTGATCGAGTCCATTTCCCGGAGGAAGACCGGCGGGAGGGCGCACAGCGCGCCTTCAAGCGTCTTCTGCGATGTATTCATACACCTTGACGGTTTTGAGTTTCCCTTTGGCGGTGTAGGTATACTGGATTTTCTTGCGCCCGAACTCGTTGTATTCGAACTTCTTGTAGTTGTCCAGCCGGTTGCGTTCGTCATAGACGGACTCCACGCTGACCTTCCCGGACGCATCGTACTCGTAGCGCTTGCGCCATTTCTGTCCTTCGGAATTATATTCGATCTCTTCGATCTTTTTGCCGTTGGCGTTGTAGGTGGTCACGTGGTCCAGGGTCCGGGCCTTGGAATTCGCGTCGGTGTTCCATTCCTTGATGACCAGATTCGTCTTGTTGATTTTCTTGCCCGTCTCCTGGGCCCAGGTCGCGGTGCCGGCCAGCAGGACGGCCAACGCAATACATACGATCTTTTTCATGATATGTCTTTATTTTATGCTCTGTGATCAATGTCCTCCGGGTCCGCCGCCCCCGTTGCCGGGGCCGGCCTGTCCGCCTTGTCCGCCGCCGCCGCTATAGGAGCTCAGCGAAACGGAGCTGCCGCCGGAGATGTCGCCCGAGGCCCAGGTCCCGTTGCAGAGCGAATCGCTCACGGTCACGCCCGTATAGCCCTTGCTCAGGGACGGTGCGGACACCGCAACGCTGGAGATGCCGGAAGGGGCCTTGAACGCGGCGATGTAGGAAGAGCCGTTGTGGAGGGCGTTCCAGGCGTTCGCCGTGCAGCTCATGCTATAGACCGTCTGAGAGGCGGAGTAGCCGCTTTCCAGGCCGCCGTAGGCCACCAGGGTGGCACCGCTGTTGATGTACAGCTTGTAGCCGCCTTCCGTATTGGTGTCGAAGGCCACCTCCGGGCTGCCCTTGGTCGTGATGGCGAAGACGTAGCCGCCGGAGAGCTTCGTGTCTCCGTTGGAGTCGATGCCGTCGTTGGCCGTCGAATAGCCATAGACATAGCCGCCTGTGACGGTGATCGTGCCCTGGCAGTTGATGGCGTCGTCGCCGGTCGAATAGACGTAGGTCTCGCCGCCGGAGACGGTCAGGTCCCCCTTGACCTCGAATCCTTCGCTCTTGGAGCAGTTCACGGTGAGGGCGCCGCCGCTGATTTTCATGTTGCCGGCATAAATGTAGCTGCTGCCGGACTGCTGCTTGAAGCCGATCTTGACGGCCTTGGAGGAGACGTCGTTGGACTCGCTGCCCGTGGTCTTGACGGTCAGCGTGCCGCCGCTGATATAGCTGTCCGAAAGCGATCCGTTTTCGGAATAATAGTCATAGCTCCCCGCGCTGACGCCCTTGCCGCCGCTGCCGCTGTTGGTGATGCTGACGGTGCCGCCGGTCATGGCGAAGTAGTTGTCGGCCTTGATGCCGGCGGAGCCCTTGTATTCGGCGTCGTCGCTGTCATAGCCGACCCCGCCGGTCACGGTGATGGTGCTGCTGCCGCCCTCGACGAGCACGTAGCCGTCGGAGCCGATCCCCTTCTTCATCGCGGCCGCCGTCGTGACCTTGAGCGTGCCGTCGGAGAGCTGGACGTATTCTTTGCCCCGGATGCCGTGTCCGGCGTTGCTGCCGGCGGTGACGGTGATGGACGGGGCGTCCATGATGCGTACATAGTCGTCGGAGACGATGCCGGACTTGCTCTCTTTGTTGCTGGCCGTCACGGCCAGCGAACCGCTGCCGCTGAAGATGAGCTGGCCTTCGGAGAAGAAGACGCCCTTCATATCCTCGTCGCCCGAGGTCGAATAGCCCGCGGAAGATCCGTCGGCGAGCGTGTTGGTCCCGTCCACATAGACAAAGGTCCGCTTGCCGCTCTGGTTGTTGATCGCGGCGCCGTCCGTGCTGGTGAGGGACAGTCCGCTCAGCCAGAGGGCCTGCTTCTTGGAGCTGTAGAGCTTGAAGAAGCCGTCGGAAGCCGTGCCCGTAAGCTTGTAGACCACATTCTCCTCGCCGGAGTAGGTAATCGTCACCTGGTTGCCGCTCACGCTCACGTCGAAGACGTCGGAGACGGCGCTGTAGCCGGACACCGTCGCGCCGCCGGAGGCATAGCTCACCGTGACCAGGCGCGTGAAGGAGGTGTTGGAGATGTCGTCGTCGGACGAGCTGTCGCCGGCGCTCTCGAAGACCGTGGACACGGCGCCGTCGTCGCTGCCGTCTACGACGCTCAGCGAGTAGGAGGCCGAGGCGGCCGAATAATAATCATTGCCGTCGAAGCTGACCGAGATCGTGGCCGTGCCCTTGGCGAGCGCCGAGACGGAGCCGGAGGCGCTCACCGTAGCGACGGCCGTGTTGGACGAGGCGTAGGTAAGCGTGAGCCCGTCGGGACTGGCCGTCAGGGTCGGGTAGCTTGCGGAGGCGTCCGTGAGGTTGACCGTACAGCTGGTCTCGCTCCAGGCGAGCGTGACCGAGCCCTTGTTGACCTTCAAGGTGTAGGATACGGAGCTGGCGGCATAAGTATCATCTCCCGCATAGCTGGCCGTGATGGCCGTCGTTCCTGCGCCCGTAAGGGTTACGTTGCCGCTTTCGTCGACCGTTGCCACGGAGGTTTCGGAGGAGCTGTACGTGACGCTGAGACCGTGCGGATTGGTCAGCGTGGGAGAAGTGAAGTCACTGCCCATCGTGGCGCTGTATTCCGTAGCCGGCCAGGAAAGGTCGGCGCTGGACAGGTTGCTGCCCTCCTCCTGCACCGTAAGGCTGTAGGAAGCGGTGGCAGAGGCGTAGTTTTCGTTTTCCGTTGACACGGCCGTGATGGTCGTCGCGCCCGCCGTGAGCAGGGTCACGGCGCCGTTGCTGTCGATGGTCGCGACGGCGGCGTTGCTGGAGCTGTACGCGATTGTCTGTCCGCCCGGGTTGTTGAGGGTCGGGAATTCGTTGTCGCTCGCGCCCAGGGTCACCGTACTGCTGTTGGTGGACCAGGAGATGCCGTCCGTACTCTTGCTGACGGTCAGCGTGTAGCTGGCGCTGCTCGCCTCGTAGGTGCCGGTGGCGGCGGACTCGGCCGTGATGGTCGTGGTGCCCGTCGCGACCAGCGTGACGGTGCCGTCCCCGGCGACGGTCGCCACCTCCTCGTCGGAGGAGGCGTAGCTGACGCTCACGCCGGCGTCGTTGGACAGGGTCGGGAAAGTATTGCTTCCGCCCAGGGAAGCTTCAAAAGAGGAGGAACTCCAGGACAGACCCGGGTCTTCCAGGGCGGTCTCTTCCTCGGTTTCTACGAGGGTGATCAGGTCTCCGACACACCCGCCTGCAAGCAGGGGGAGTGCCAGGAGGATCCAAAGAAAGAATCGTTTCATAATAACGGTGGTGTCAATTTTCGGGCAATATCTCAACATTAAATGATATATGATGCGCTTTTTCAGCAAACGGGCCGTGTTCGTCAGCGAACGCTTCTTGCTACCAGAAACCCGGCATGCCGCCGGCGTTACCGCCGGAATAGCTGGACAGGCTGACGCCGGAGCCGCCGGAACAAGTCGCATCGATCGCTCCCATGCCCGCGAAGACGGTCGTCCCGCCGGACACGCTCACGCCGGACTTGAGCGTCGGTTTGCCGGCACCGGAGACTACCAGGCCGTTGCCGCCGGAAGCGGGCGTCTTGAGGGCCCAGGTGTCGTCACCGACGCTGAGTGCGTACCAGGTATTTTTGCTCCAGGAGGAAGCGGAATAGCAGTTCTGCGAGAGCTGGGCGCCATTTTCCAGGCCGCCGATGGCGAAGAGCGTCCCGCCGCTGACGTAGAGTTTGTGGCCGCCTTCCGTGTTGGCGTCGAGCGCCACTTCCGCGCCGCCGGCGCCGATGGCATAGATGACGCCGCCTTTGATGTACATGTCGCCGTTGGCGTCCAGACCGTCGTTGCCGGTCGAATAGGCGCAGACCAGGCCGCCGGAAATGGTCAGGTGGCTGGCCGCGTTGATGGCGTCGTCGGAAGACTGGGCATAGACGCGTCCGGCCGTGATGTCGACGGTGCCCTTGCTCTCGATGGCTTCGTGGTTCTTCGCCACGGCGTTGACGGTGCTGTCCGCGAAGAGGAGGTCGCCGTCGAACTTGATGGCCTTGGCCGCGACGGAGTTGTCCGAGGAGGAACTGCTGCCGCCGAAACCACCGAAACCGCCGGGGCCGCCGAAGCCTCCGTTTCCGGAAGAGCCGTAGTTGGCGCCCGTGACGGTCACCTGGACGGTGCCGCCGTTGAAATAGCCCTGCTGGTCACTGCTGATGCCCTTACCGCCCTGGCCGGAGTTGGTGATGGTCAGGAGGCCGTCGTTGATCGTGAACACGCCGTCCGCCTTGATGCCGGCCGAACCGGACAGGTCGCTGCTGTCGGAGCTGTCCACGCCGCCGGACACGGTGATGGTGGTCGTGGCTCCGTCGATGATCACGTCGCCGTCGGTGCTGATGCCTTTCTTGCCGGCCGCGCTGACGGTGATGCCGAGCGTGCCGGACGTGATCACGACCGCGTCCTTGCCGCGCACGCCGTGGCCGGCGGTGGAGCTGACCGACACCTTCTGCGTGCCGAGGAAGCGCACGTAGTCGTCGGACGTGATGCCGGCCTTGCCGGTGGCGTTCACCGTGAGGGAGCCGTCCCCGCTGAAGACAAGCTGGCCCTCGCTGAAGCAGGCGGCCTTCTCGTCCTCTTCGTCCGGCGTGCCGGTGTAACTGGCGCCGTCGGCGAGCGTGTTGCTGCCCTGCAGTACCACGAACGTGCGTTTCTTGCTCTGGTTGTTGATGGCGGCGCCGTTCTTGTTGGTAAGGTGGAGGCCGTTCAGCACGATGGCCTGCTTGTTGGCGCTGTACAGCTTGAAGAAACCGTCCGTGGCGGTGCCGCTGAGTTCGTAGCGGACCGCTTCGTCGTAGGCGCTGTTGTCCACGGTCACGTCGTTGCCGCTGACGGAGACGATCCCGTGCTCGTCACCCGAGACGGTGGCCGCCCCCGTGGTGGAGAAGGTGATGGTGATGGTGCGGGCGAAGGTGGTCAACGCGATGTCGTCCCCTTCGTCGTCCTGACTGTATTCGCTGACATAGGTGGATCCGGATGTGTCTCCGCTGCCGGTCAGGCCGAAGTCGAGCGCTCCGGAGAAGCAGCTGTTGAACACAAGCGCGACCGGCAGAATCAAAAAAACATTCCTTTTCATATCTCTTGGTTTTATTTACACGGCGAAACGTAATTCAAAACTTCTGCCGTGCCGGAGCGGATTCAGCGAACGGATGGTTTTTCTCAGCGAAGCGGCTCCGCCTTTGCTCTTTATTGTTTATTTTTGTGGAAATGAACCGAATTTCCACAGAAGAAAAGAACGAGAACCGGCTCTATCTGCTGATCTGGCTGGGCGTGTTCGTGATGGGCGCATTGCTGCAGCTGCTGCAGGGCTTCTCGCGTCCGGGCGTCGATCCCGTCTTTGCCGACATCCTGCATTTGTGGGTGCGGATGCTGCCGTTTTTGGCGCTGTTCCTGCTGCACAACTACCTCGTGGCGCCGCTGCTGCTCCGCCGGGGCAAGCCCTGGGCGTATGCCGGTGCGGTCGTCGTTCTCCTCGTCCTGTTCGCCGTATATATGGTGACGACGCATATCGGGCCCGACCCTTCGATTCGGCCTCCGGAGCCACCGGAAGGCGGCACTCCGCCTCCGGGGATGCGCGGCGGCCCGATGCCGATGAACCCCGAAATGCTCAAGGTGCTCCTGGGCCTGATGCTGATCGCCGCCAACCTGGGTATCAAATATCAGTTCCAAGCCGTGCGCGATGCCGCGCGGGTGCGCGAATTGGAAAAGGAAAACCTCCAGCGGCGGCTCGATACGCTGCGCTACCAGATCAACCCGCACTTCTTCATGAACACCCTCAACAACATCCACGCGCTCGTGGACATCGACCCGGAGAAGGCGAAGGAGAGCATCGTGGTGCTGTCCAAGCTGATGCGCCACATCCTATACGACGCCGGCACGCCGACCATCCCGCTTGCGCAGGAGATGGAATTCCTCCGGCACTATGTGGCCCTGATGCGCATCCGCTACCCCGAAGGCGTAGAGGTCCGGCTTGACCTGCCGGAGAGCGACGGCGGGGCACAGGTGCCGCCGCTGGTCTTTGCCTCTTTCGCGGAGAACGCCTTCAAGCACGGCGTAAGCTATGAATCCGAATCGTTCGTGCGGATCTCGCTGGCCGTCGAGACCGGCAAGATCATCTTCCGCTGCGCCAACAGCCTCAAGGCATCGATTCCGCAGGATGAAGCATCCGGCCTCGGCCATGAAAACATCCGTCGCCGGCTGGAGCTGCTCTACGGCGACCGCTACACCCTGCACATCGACCAGGCGTCCGACGCCTATGAACTGCTGCTGGTCATGCCCGACCGGCCCGAAACCCCCGCTGCCGCATGAAAAAGATCCGCGTAATCGCCGTCGACGACGAGCCCCTGGCGCTCAGGCAACTGGAAATGTACATCGCCAAAGTCCCCTTCCTGGAACAGGTGGCTGCCTGCCGCAGCGCCATGGAAGCGCGGCGTGTGCTGGACGAGGCGGAGGTCGACGCCATGTTCCTGGACATCAACATGCCCGATATCTCCGGCATGGAGTTCGTCCGGTCTCTTCCCGAAGCGCCGCGGGTGATCTTCACCACGGCCTATTCCGAGTATGCCGTGGAGGGGTTCCGGGTGGACGCCGTGGACTACCTGCTCAAACCGTTCAGCCTGGCCGATTTCCTCGCGGCGGCGGAGCGCCTGCGGGAGCGCTGCCAGCCCCGGCAGCAGGCGGAAGGCGGGACGCTGTCCGTGCAGCCCGGAGAGGATGCGGTCTTCTTCAAGGTGGACTACCGGACCGTGCGGGTGCGCCTGTCCGAAATCCGCTACGTCGAAAGCATGAGTGAATACGTGAAGGTGTGGCATGACGGCGCACCCGCACCGCTTTTGGTGCTGATCCGCCTCAAGGCGGTGCAGGAGCGGCTTCCCGCCGACCGCTTCATGCGCGTGCACCGTTCCTACCTCGTGAACCTCTCGCGCATCGCCGAGGTCGGCCGGGAGGGCATCGTGCTCGACGACGGCACCAACATTCCCGTCGGCGATCTCTACCGTCAGGAATTCAAAGACTATTTGTCCAGGACCAGTCTGGGATAGCCGGGAGGGGGTGGCGTCCCCACAAATGGGGATAGGCGCGGCTGCCGGTCATCATCATAACACGCGATTGCGCGCAGGAGGGAAGCACCCTAACTTTGCGCAACGGAAAGATGTTCCGGTTTATGATGATGAAAAAGCGTGTATTTCCTTTTCTGTGCATCCTGCTCTTCGCCGTGTCGGCGCACGCGCAGGTGATGCCGCGGGAGCCCCGCCTGACCATAGGCGGCTACGGCGAGGCGGCTTTCTCGGCCAATTTCTACAGCGACAACGTATATCGGTATTCCTCCGCATCCTCACACGCCGGCGAGCGCCACGGCCGGGTGGACATCCCGCATGCCGTGATCTACCTGGGCTATGACTTCGGCCGCGGCTGGACCATGCAGACCGAGATTGAGTTCGAGCACACCGGGACGGGCGCAGCCGTCGAGAAGGAATTCGAAGAAGCCGGCGAATGGGAGACCGAGATCGAGAAGGGCGGAGAAGTGGAGCTCGAGCAGTTCTGGATCCAGAAATCCTTCCACCCGGCACTGAACCTCCGCATGGGCCACATCGTGGTGCCCGTCGGCGGGCTCAACAATGCCCATGAGCCGCTCAACTACTTCACCGTGTACCGTCCGGAAGGCGAATACACCATCCTGCCTTCCACCTGGCACGACACCGGGATCTCCCTCTGGGGCCGCGCCGGGGCCTGGCGCTACGAGGCCCTGGTGGTCGCCGGCCTGGACGCCTACCTGTTCAACACGGAGAATTTCGTCAAGTACGGCGCGGGTTCGCCGTACGAGTTCAAGGTGGCCAACCAGCTGGGCTTCGCCGCCCGCATCGACAATGAGTCCGTCAGGAACCTCCGCCTGTCGCTGAGCGGCTTCTATGGCCGCGCGATGGACAATTCCTACCCTTACGAAGCCATTGCGGAGACCTCCCGCTATTACGGCGTCAAGGGCCGCACGGCCATCGGCGCCTTCGATTTCGAATACAAGGGACGGCGTTTCGTCGCCCGGGGCAACGCCGACTACGGCCACGTGGGCGACGCGTACACCATCAGCTATATGAAGCGCAACCGCTCCGCCAACAACGCTCCCTACAAGAAATCCGACGTAGGCAGGGCCGCCGTGGCGGCGGGCGTGGAGATGGGCTACGACATCCTGCCCTGGTTCGCTCCCCGGACGACGGCGCGCCTGTTCGCCTTCGGCCGCTACGAATACTACAACTCCTACCTCCCGGACGAAGGTTCGGTGCGCGCCGACTGGACACGGAAGCACCGCATCGCCGTGGGCCTGAACTACTGCCCCGTCCCCGAAATCGCCATCAAGGCGGAATACTCCCACCGTTTCCTCCCGGCGGCCTACAATCCCGAGCCGTCCGTGAGCCTGGGCGTCTGCTACATGGCCTTCTTCAGAAGATAACGACAAAACACATAAACGATTATGAAAAAAACAATGAAATGTATCATGGCGATCGCGCTCGGCGCGCTCGTCATGTCTTGCGAAGGAAACCGGATCAACACCGGCCTGACGGCCGAAGAGAAGGCCATGAAGGCCGCCGTCGAGGAGTATGTCCCCGGCGTCATCTATGAGATCTACGGCAAGCTTGCCGACGAGACCGAGTCCCTTTACGGACAGCTCGCCGCCATGAAGGGCGCCGCTACCGTGACCGCGGCCCAGGTGAACGCCGCCTGCGCGACCTTCCTGGAAGCCCGCAGCTGGTGGGAGAAGAGCGAGGCCTTCCTGTTCGGCGCCGCCACCACCTATGGCATCGATCCCCACATCGACTCCTGGCCGCTCGACCTCGACGCCCTGTCCAACGCCCTGACCAACTCCGGCGCCATCAGCGCCCTGGATGCGGACGGCGCCGCGGCCGTGGGTTATGTGGGCCCTTCCGCCCTGGGTTTCCATGGCATCGAATTCATTCTCTTCCGTGACGGCGCCCCCCGTGACGCCGCTTGCTTCACCGCCTCCTACAGCGACGAAGCCCTCGGCATAGACGGCAAGACCGAGCTGATCTTCGCGACGGCCGTCGCGGAGGATCTGCGCAACTACTGCTTCCAGCTGCAGGTGTCCTGGGATCCCGACAGCCCGGCCGACCGCGTGGAGCTGGTGGAGGACGAGCTGGAAATGAACACCCGGATGGACAGCGGTCTGACCTACGGCGAGAACCTGCTGCAGGCCGGCAACGCCGGCAGCACCTACAAGACCTGGCAGTATGCCGTGTCCAACATCCTCGTGGGCGGCTGTTCCAACATCTGCAACGAGGTGGCCAACACCAAGATCGGCACGGCCTACTACGCCGCTGCGGACGATACGGAGTCCCTGGACTACATCGAGTCCCCGTATTCCAAGAAATCCTACCAGGACTTCAAGGACAACATCCTCTCCATCCAGTACAGCCTCTACGGCCGCAACGGCGCGACCGCCGCGAGCCAGACCAGCCTGATGGCCCTCCTCAGGAACCACGGTTACGGCAAGGCCGGCCAGATTGAGACGGCCCTCGGGGAGGCGCTTGCCTCGCTGGATGCCTGTATCAACTCCGGCGTCGCTTTCGTGGACGACAAGAAAGCGGCCGTCGCCGGAACCGCCATCGAGAAAATCAACGCCCTGGACGAGCTGCTGAATGATGCGGCGGACTGGGTGGCAAAACAATAAGACTATGAAAAACACTCAGCTGTTTCTGTTTGGCCTGGGCTGTCTGGCGCTCCTGGTATCCGGCTGCGAGCCGGACAGGTACAGGACGAAAATGGACACGAAGCCCGAGTCCGACGCGAAATATGTCGGGCAGGCCGTCGGCAATTTCTCTGCCGAGGAGTGGTATCCCGGAGGTCTGCTGGGCACCACGCTCAATGTGACCGAAGGCTGCTATGAGGATGAGACCCCTGCCGTCACGGCGCAGGGGCTCACCCGCGCCTTCAACCACGGCGAGATGTTCTTCGAGCGCAACGTGACGCTCAACACCGCGCCCTTCAAGGGCCTGGGCCCCGCCTCGGTGCGCAAGTCCTGCCTGGACTGCCACCCGGCCTACGGCCACGGCCACTGGCGGCCCAGCTACATCGCCAACGGATCCGAAGCCTGGAGCAACGGCTATCTGCTCGTGGTCTATTACGCCAACGAGCCCGGCAGCAACGATGGCGGCTATGTGGCCGAAGTTACGGGCATGCCCCAGACCATGGCCATGGAGCCGTTCCTGCCCCCGATCGACGAGAGCGGCATCCACCTGGTCTGGAACACGGTCTCGGAAATGGAGAGCGGCCTGCCCCTGGCGTTCGCCGACGGCGAGACGTACGAACTCATCTACCCTGAGCTGACCATCGACTACGATGCGTTCAACACGGACCCCAACCCCTACGACACCGCGAAGGAGAAGGGCCTCACGCTGGGCTTCCGCCTCGAGAGCACCATCGGCATCGGGGGAACGGGCCTGATCGACGCCATTCCCGAGGACGCCATCCGCGAGCAGTACCGTGCGGAGGCGCCCTACGTGGAGCTGAATCCGGCCTTCTGGGACAAGGGCGCCAATGATTTCGCGTCGACCGCCTTCTACGGCAACTGGCAGCCCGGCACGTACGGGGACGGCTACCTCGCGGACGGCACCTTCGTCCCCCGCGGCGCCTTCAAGCCCGTCAAGCGCTTCACCTATGCCATGACCCGCGGCACGCTGCAGGACGGCGCCGGCGCCAACGCCATCTGGAACATCACCAACGTCTCCCGCCCCGACCGCGCCTTCCTGTACACCACCAACGCCTGGGCGAAGAAGATGTCGCAGACCCCGTCCGTGCTCGCCGCGATCCGCGCTGCCGGGACGGACTCCCCGTACTATGTGGACGTGGACGGCGACGGTACGGTGACGGATGCCGAACTCTCCGAAGCGGTGTATGAGCTGCTCCGCCCCGGCACCAACCAGTACGACAACGCCTACCACAATTTCACTCCGGAGATGAGCGCCGACGAGTTCTACGACTTCATGGTCTGGCACCGCGGCCTCGCCGTTCCGCGCGCCCGCGACCTCAACGACGCGACCGTCCAGCGGGGCAAGAAACTCTTCAACGAAATGGGCTGCGCGAGCTGCCACAAGCCGTCCTGGAAGACCGGGGACGACAACTACTGGAGTCCGGCCATGAACGAAAACAAGCCGCTGCCGCGCTATGCCGACCAGACCATCTGGCCGTATTCCGATTTCATCCAGCACCGCCTGTACATGAAGAACGACATCCACGGGACCTGGTGCCGCACGACTCCGCTGTGGGGCCGCGGCCTGCACGCCATGAACACCGGCCGCGGCGACCGCCTGCACGACTGCCGCGCACGCAATGTCGTCGAGTCCATCATGTGGCATGCCTACAGCAAAAAAAGCGATGCGTACGCTTCGGCCGAGAAGTTCTACAATCTGACCAAAGACGACCGCGACGCGGTGGTCAAATTCATAGAATCCATCTGATGACCAAGCAGAAGATCCTGAAACAGACAGCTTACCTGACCCTGGCCGTCCTCATCGTCGCGATGATGGCGGCCACGGTCCTCGAGAAGATCCACGGTACCCCCTTTGCGTTCCGCTGGGTGTACCACAACCCCGTATTCATCGTCCTGTGGGGCGTGGCGGCGGTCGCCGGCATGTGGCTGCTGTTCGCCCGCGGCGGCTGCCGGAAGCAGCCGTTCACGTTCCTGCTGCACCTCTCCCTCGTCGTTATCCTGGCGGGGGCGCTGGTGACGCACCTGTGGGGCGAGAGCGGCATGATCCACCTGCGGGAAGGCGGGACGGAGACGGCCTATGAGCTTGACGGCGAGACGCCCGCGACCCTGCCCTTCAGCATCCGTCTGGAGGAGTTTGCGATCGACTACCACCCGGGCTCCATGGCGCCCTCGGACTATCGTTCGCGGATCACTTTCCTGCCGGAAGGCAGAGAGGTGCTCATCTCGATGAACAATATCGCGAAGTACCGCGGCTACCGCTTCTATCAGGCGGATTACGACGAAGACGGCGCGGGCAGCATCCTGGCCGTCAATCACGATCCCTGGGGGGTCGGGATCACCTACGCCGGCTACCTGCTGCTGCTCATCTCGATGATCGGCTATTTCTTCCAGAAGGACACGGCTTTCCGCACGTCGCTGCGACGGGTCATGTCGGTCGCGACGGCCGTGTGCGCCCTGCTGCTCCTGCCCGCGACGGGCGTCCGGGCGGCGGACCGCAGCGTAAAGGACGCGCTCGGGGAAATGTATGTCTATTACGGACAGCGCGTCTGTCCCTTCGACACCTACTTGCAGGAAAAGGGCTTCGAAGAAAGCGTCGATGCGCTCGGGAAGATGAAGATTTTCCCGCTGGCGGACGCCGCCGCGCAGACCGTCCGCTGGTATTCCGCCGAGGACGACCTCCCGGAGTCCGTCTATGACGACGAAGACCTCTGGACCTTCATCCGGAAATCCCCGGAGATGGCCGTCGCCGCGATCCGCTCCGGCGACACGCAGGAGGCGCTTCTGGTCCTGGGCGGCATCAAGACCTACCAGGAAAAGGTGGCCGCCAGCGTCATCCCCGCCGCCGGAAAGGTCCGCGCGGAGCGGCTCTACATCCGCATCGCGCGGCCCCGGGTCCAGTTCATGCTCTGCCTGGCGCTGGGCCTGCTGCTCTTCCTCCTGAGCGGTGTACGGCTTTCCCGCGGCAGGCAGCTCCCGCGCCGGATCCTTTGCGCGGGCGCGGTCGTCGCGCTGCTCCTCTGGGTGTACCTGACCCTCGTGATCGGCCTTCGCTGGTATGTCTCCGGGACGGGACCCTATGTGGGCCGCTACAATGTCATGATGCTGATGGCGTGGTTCTCCATGCTTGCCATCCTGCTGCTGTACAGGAAGTTCCCGCTGATCGAGCCGCTCGGCTTCCTGCTGGCGGGCTTCACCATGCTGCTGGCCAGCCGCGCGGGCGTGAGCCCGCAGATCATGCCGCTGATGCCGGTGCTGCAGTCTCCCCTGCTGAGCATCCACGTGCTCAGCATGATGATGTCCTACACGCTGTTCGGCCTGGCGGCCTTCAACGGGATCCTGGGCGTGTCGGTCTCCTCGCCGGAGGCCCGGGAACGCCTGCGCGACGCCAGTCTCGTGATCCTGTATCCGGCCGTGTTCCTGCTGACCTTCGGCACCTTCCTGGGGGCCGTGTGGGCCAACATTTCCTGGGGCAGCTACTGGGCCTGGGATCCCAAGGAGACCTGGGCGCTGGTGACGATGCTGGTGTATTCCCTGCCCCTGCACGGCAAGGTCCTGCCCCTGTTCGGCAAGCCGCGTTTTTTCCACGCCTTCACCATCGCCGCCTTCCTCTGCGTGCTGGTCACCTACTTCGGCGTGAACCTGCTGCTCGGCGGCATGCACAGCTACGCTTGACGCGCAACTGTGCATAGCTATTCAGCGGGGGAAGTGTCCCCCGCGACCCCCTCGGTCGCTGCGCTCCGAAATAAGCAGGAACCTGCCGCTCGGAAAAGTTATCAACAATCCGGCACCCGGCCTGCGAAGGTCGGGTGTTTTTGTGTATATTTGTGCTGCTATGTCTTTCGTACACCTGCACGTCCACACCCAATACTCCATCCTCGACGGGATGAGCGACATCGAGAAGCTCTTCCGTCGCGCCGAAGAGCTCGGGATGCCGGGCCTGGCGATCACGGACCACGGCAACATGTACGGCGTCAAGGACTTCGCCGACGTGGCGAAGAAGCACCCTGACGTCAAGCCGGTGCTGGGCTGCGAGATCTACGTCACGCAGCACTACGACCACCGCCTCAAGGACAACGAGCACAAGAAGTACTACCACCTCATCCTGCTGGCGAAGAACTACACGGGGTATAGGAACCTCATGAAGATCGTGTCCACCGGGCACATCGAGGGCATGTACTACAAGCCCCGCGTGAGCCACGAGGTGCTGGAGCAGTACCACGAGGGCCTCATCTGCTGCTCCGCCTGCATGGCGGGTGAGATCCCGCGCGGCATCCTCGCGGGGGACGCCGAGGGCGTGGACCGCGCCATCGAATGGCACAAGCGCGTCTTCGGCGGGGACTATTACCTCGAAGTGATGCTCCACAAGACCGAAGTGCCGGGCATGAGCCTGGACCTCTATGAGCAGCAGAAGGAATACACCGCCCGCATTTTCGAGCTGGCGCAGCGGCACGGGGTCAAGGTGGTCGCCACCAACGACGTCCACTTCATCCGCAAGGAGGACGGTCCGGCGCACGACCGCCTGATCTGCCTGACGACCAACGCCGCCGTGGACGACCCCAAGCGCCTGCGCTACACGCAGCAGGAGTACCTCAAGAGCGAGGAGGAGATGGCGGCGCTGTTCCCGGACCATCCGGAGGCCCTCGCCAACACGCTGGAGGTCCTCGACAAGGTGCAGCGCTACGAGATCGACCGCGGCCACGTCCTGCCGAAATTCGACCTCCCGGAGGACTTCCTCGCGGACATCGACGCCCACCTCCAGAAGTACGCCGACATCATCGAAAACGGCAGATACGAGGTCACCAGGGACAAGGACGGCCAGGAAGTCAAGACCGACCGCGGCGACGAATTCTGCCGCTCCGTCGCCTATCTGTGCCACCTGACCTACGAGGGCGCCCGGCGCCGCTACGGCGAAGAGCTCACCGAGGAGCAGCGCACGCGCCTTCATTTCGAGCTGATGACCATCTCCTACATGGGATTCCCGGACTATTTCCTCATCGTCCAGGACTTCATCAACTGGGGGCGCCGGCACGGCGTGTCCGTGGGACCGGGCCGCGGCTCCGCGGCCGGTTCCTGCGTGTCCTACTGCCTCGGCATCACCAACCTCGACCCGATCCGCTACGACCTCCTGTTCGAGCGTTTCCTCAATCCCGAGCGCATCTCGATGCCGGATATCGACGTGGACTTCGACGACGAAGGCCGCTACCGCGTGATCCAGTACGTGCAGGACAAATACGGCGCCGACCACATCTCCCACGTCATCACCTTCGGCACCATGGCGGCGAAGCTCGCCGTCAAGGACGTGGCGCGCATCTCCAACCTCTCCATTCCGGAGTCCAACCGCCTCACCAAGATGATCCCGGACCGCCCCATCGTGGTCCGCGAGGGCGGCGAGGAGAAAGAATACAAACCCACGCTCGCCAACAGCGTCAAATACATCAAGGAGCTCAAGCACGAGTACGAGGAGGGCGACCCGCTGGTGCGCGAAGTGCTGGAATACGCCCTCCGGCTGGAGGGCTGCATCCGCCAGACGGGCATCCACGCCTGCGCGATGATCATCGGCCGGGGCAACCTCACGGACTACATTCCCATCACGATGGGCACGGACAAGGCCACCGGACAGGAGGTCTGGGTGAGCCAGTACGAAGGCACCAAGATCGAGGACGTGGGCATGCTGAAGATGGATTTCCTGGGCCTGAAGACCCTCTCCATCATCGACCGGGCGCTCGCCCTGGTCAAGAAGCGCTTCGGCAAGGACATCGACATCGAGAAGATTCCCATCGACGACCCCGAGGTCTTTGCGCTCTACGCCCGCGGCGACACCAAGAGCATCTTCCAGTTCGAATCCGGCGGCATGAAGGAGTGGCTGATCCGCCTGCATCCCGAGCGCTTCGAGGACCTCATCGCCATGAACGCCCTCTACCGCCCGGGCCCGATGGACTACATCCCGGACTTCGTGGCCGGCAAGAACGACCCTTCCAAGATCCACTACGACCTCCCGGAGATGGAGGACCTGCTGGAGGAGACCTACGGCGTGACGGTGTACCAGGAGCAGGTGATGCGCCTGTCGCAGAAGCTCGCGGGCTTCTCCAAGGGCAAGGCGGACAAGCTCCGCAAGGCCATGGGCAAGAAGCAGAAGTCGGTGCTCGACTCGCTCAAGGAGTCCTTCATGACCGGCGCCATCGCCAACGGGCACCCGGAGGCCGTCCTCACGAAGATCTGGTCCGACTGGGAGGCTTTCGCGAAATACGCCTTCAACAAGTCGCACGCCACCTGCTACGCCTGGGTGAGCTACCAGACGGCCTGGATCAAGGCCCACTATCCGTCGGAGTTCCAGGCCTCCAACCTCACGCAGAACATCTCCGACATGGACGAGCTGAAGGAGATCATGGCGGACTGCCGCAAGTCCGGCATCAAGGTCCTCAGCCCCGACGTCAACGAGTCCGACGCCCAGTTCTCCGTGAACAGGAACGGGGACATCCGCTACGGCCTGGGCGGCCTCAAGGGCTTCGGGGACAACGTCGTGCAGGCCATCATCCGCGAGCGGGAGAAGGGCGCCTTCTCCGACCTGTTCGACTTCGTGGAGCGGATGGCCGAGATGCTGAACCGCCGCAGCGTCGAGACGCTGGTGTACTCCGGCGCCCTGGACTCCTTCGGCTACAAGCGTACCCAGTATTTCCTGCCCTGCAAGAACGGGGAGCTGTTCATCGACGAACTCGTCAAATACGCCAACCTCTACCGCAACGACCAGCTCGACACGGCCAATTCGCTCTTCGGCGAAGTCGAGGAGCTCAAGCCCGTCCGGCCGGAGGTGCCCGTCAGCTCAGCCGAGGAGGACGTCCTCGCGCTGCTCCAGCAGGAGAAGGAATTCGTGGGGATGTACCTGTCGTCGCACCCGCTGGACCGCTACCGTTTCGAGATCGAGACCTTCACCGACTGCCCGCTGTCCAGCCTGCAGGCCCTCATCGACGACTGCGAGGCGGCCGACAAAGCCGGCAAGGCCGCCGTCGCGGGCATTGTCACGGACGTCAAGACGATGACGACCCGCACCGGCACGCCCGGCGCCCGCGTCACGCTGGAGGACTACAGCGGCACCTACGAATTCGCCCTCTTCGGCAAGGACTACCAGGCCTGGCTGCCGTTCATGCAGCTGCATGCGCAGCTCTACATCGGGGGAGAGATCTCCGCCCGCTATTTCCTCAAAGCCGAGGAGCGCGCCCAGGGCAAGAAAGCCCCGTATTCTTTCAAGATCAAGAAGATATCCCTTCTGGGCAACCTCAACGGCGACCTGCTTGCAGGCTTCAGCATCGTCCTCGAATCCGACCGGCTCTCTCCGGAGTTCCGCTCCCGGCTCGTCAAGCTGCTCAAGGCCCACAAGGGCAGCACGCCGCTGTCGCTGCTGCTGCACGACCGCGCCACGGGCTACAAACTCGATTTCCATTCCAAGAAGTACGCAGTCGCCGTCTGCGAGCCCTTCATCTCCGGCCTGGAGCAGCTTGGGGTAGCGTACAGCGTCTCCCGGAAATAAAAAAACACCCGACCTTCGCAGGCCGGGTGTTCTATTGTTGAAAACGTTTTACTTCTTCGCAGTCTTGGCTGCGGCGAGCTTGTTGCGGCTGCGCATCTCGGCGTCGAACATGATCGGGGTGCCGATCATGATGGAGGCGTAGGTGCCGATGAGCACGCCGAGGCAGAGAGCGACGGACAGACCGCGGATGGACTCGCCGCCGAAGATCGCGATCGCGAGCATCGGGAGGAGGGTCGAGACCGAGGTGTTGACCGTACGGGTGAGGGTCTCGTTGAGGGACTTGTTGACCGTGGCCTTGAAGTCGTCGCTCGGGTGGAGCGCGAGGTTCTCACGGATACGGTCGAAGATCACCACGTTGTCGTTGATGGCGTAACCGATGATCGTCAGGATGGCGGCGATGAAGGTCTGGTCCACGTCCAGGTTGAACGGCAGGATGCCGCTGAACAGGGAGAAGAAGCCGATGATGATGATCGCGGTATGCGCCAGGGACACGACGCCGCCGAGACCCCAGTTCCAGCCCTTGAACCGCATCGCGATGTAGGCGAAGATGACGATGAGGGCGAGGATGATGGAGATGATGGCGTTGCGCTTGATGTCGTTGGCGATCGAGGCGCCCACCTTGTCGGAGGAGACGATACCGTTGGGGTTCTCCAGCGTGGAGGTGAAGTCGGCCTGGGTCACGGGCTCGGAGTAGAAGTCCTTCAGGGACTCGTACAGCATGCCTTCGATCTCGGCGTCGACCGTGGCGGACTCGTCTTCGAACTTGTAGGAGGTCGTGATCTTCATCTGGCTGTCGCCGCCGAACTGCTTGACCTCGACGGAGGATTCGGGATCGGCCAGGTTGAAGGTGCGGCCCACGGCGGAGCGGATCTCCTCGGCGGTGACGGGATTGTCGAAGCGGACCACGTAGGTGCGGCCGCCGGTGAAATCGACACCGTAGGTGAAGCCCTTGAGGAACATGGATCCGAGAGAGACCACGATGAGGATGCCGGAAATGATGTAGGACCACTTGCGGGCACCCAGGAAGTCGATGTGCGTGTTCTTGAGGAAGTTCTTCGTCAGCTTGTTCTCGAAGGAGATGTTCTTGCCGCGCTTGATGCGGCCTTCGAAGATCAGGCGGGTGACGAAGATGGAGGTAAGCATCGAGGTGATGATACCGATGATGAGCGTGGTGGCGAAGCCCTTGATCGGACCGGAGCCGAAGAAGAAGAGCACCAGACCCGTCAGGAGGGTGGTCACCTGGCCGTCGATGATGGCGGAGTAGGCGTTCTTGTAGCCGTCGGCGACGGCCGTGCTCAGACCCTTGCCGGCCTTGAGCTCCTCCTTGATGCGCTCATAGATGATCACGTTGGCGTCCACGGCCATACCCAGCGTCAGGACGAGACCGGCGATACCCGGCAGCGTCAGGACGGCGCCGAAGGCGGACAGGGTGCCGAAGAGCAGCACGACGTTGGAAAGCAGCGCGATGTCCGCGGCCACACCCGCTCCCCGGTAGAAGAAGAGCATGTAGATGAGGACGAGGCAGAACGCGATGAGGAAGGAGACGAGACCGGAGCGGATGGACTCGGCACCGAGGGACGGACCCACGACCTGCTCCTGCACGATGGTGGCCGGAGCGGGGAGTTTACCGGACTTCAGGACGTTGGTAAGGTCGGTGGCCTCCTCGATGGAGAAGTTGCCGGTGATGGAGGAAGAACCTCCGGTGATCTCGGTCTGGACGGTCGGATAGGAATAGACCGTGCCGTCGAGCACGATGGCGACCTGGCGGCCGATATTCTCCTTGGTCAGGCGGGCCCAGATGTTGGCGCCCTCGGCGTTCATGGTCATGGACACGCCGGGGTTGCCGCCGCGGCGCTGGTCGTAGTCCACGTGGGCGTCGGTCACGACACCGCCGTCCAGCGGGGCCTTGCCGTCGCGGGAAGTGGACCGGATGGCCACGAGCTCATAGATATTGTCGCTCTGCATGTAGGAGGACGGCTGCACCGACCACATCGGACGGAACTCCGCGGGGAAGATGGCTTCGATCTCCGACATGTGGAGGTATCTGTTGATCAGGGCCGTGTCGGCGGCGGCGGCGAAACCGATACAGGCGTTGCCGCGCATGCCGGACGGGCTGAGGACCGCATAGAGCGGATTGGCCTGGCGGGCAGCCTCGAGGCCGGCGTCCTCGGCGTTCTGGGCCTGGATCTCCTGCGCGACGACATCGTCGGCGGCGGGAGCGTCGGCGGCGGCCGGAGCCTCGCCGACGGAGAGGATCTCCGCGAGGCGGGCGTTGGCTTCGTCGAGGTAGGTGGCCATCTCGTCATAAGTGAAGGTCGGCCAGAACTCGAGGGACGCGGTGCCCTGGAGCAGCTTGCGGACACGCTCCGGCTCCTTCACGCCCGGGAGCTCCACGAGGATGCGGCCGGTGTTGCCGATCTTCTGGATGGACGGCTGCGTGACGCCGAAACGGTCGATACGGTTGCGCAGGACGTTGAAGGAGTTGGAAACGGCGCTCTCGGCTTCGTCCTTGATCACGGCGAGGACCTGCTCGTCGGTGGACTCGGGCTTGATGAGGTCGCGCATCTCGTACGTGCCGAAGACCTGCGCGAGGCGCATGCCGCCGGAGACCTCCTTCCAGGCCTCACCGAACAGGGTGATGAAGTCGGACTGCGAATTCACGCTGCGCTCCTTGGCAAGGGACAGGGCCTGCTGGAACTGCGGGGACTGGTCGCCGCCGGCGAGGGCGCGCACCAGGTCCTCGAGCTGGACCTGCAGCATGACGTTCATACCGCCCTTGAGGTCGAGACCGAGGTTGATCTCCTGGTTCTGGACCTGCTTGAATGTATAACCCAAATAAACTTTCTCGCCGGAAATGGAATCTGTGTAACGGCGGGACTCGACCTTCCGGATGGAGTCGAGATAGAATGCACGGTCTGCCTCGTCCACGGAGGACAGGTCGAAGCGCTGGGCCGCCTGCTCGGCGCGCTGCGCCGCTTTCTTGTTCTGGATGGACGTCACCAGGGTGAACGACAGCTGCCAGAAGCAGGCGATCAAGAGGCAAATCGTGACAAATCTGATAGCACCTTTGCTTTGCATAAGTATGGTTAATTAAATAATAATCATAAAATAGCCCGCAAAGTTAGCAAAATTCTGAATATAAAGAAACTTTACTCGCTGAATTTGTGTTTTTTAGCCATCCGCGCCCCGTTTTTGGAAACGATTTACCGCCAGGCAGTTACAAAATAACTCCGGGGAAAAATCCCCGGAGTAAAATGATAAGTGGCTGATAATCAGCTGAATCCTAGAACGAGGTGCGGTGACTGTCCCTGAGCAGACCCTCTATGGCGGCGTTCAGCCCGCCCATCCCGGCGAGTTCCCGCACGTCGAAGTGCAGGCGGAAGCGCCAGTGGTGGTGCGGGTCGGCCGGCTCGTTGATGCGCTCCGCCATCCGGTCGGCACGGCGCAGGTCTTTGTCCAGGGCCACCCAGTCCTGCATCGGGAAGATGGCGAGCATCGACGGCGAGTCGAGGAACTCCCACAGCATGTCCCGCACTTCCCACGGCTCCGGATCGTGGTCGAACTGCATGCGCAATGTCTCCATGTCGTGACTCGATGTCGCGCACACGCTCAGGTACTTCCACTCCCCTTCCTGCTCCATCCCGCGCATCTTCAGCGACAGGATCTTCTCGTGCTCCATCACACCGGGAACGCAGTGCGGCACCATCCCGAGGTCCTCCCCGCAGGCGAGCATCCCCGTGGCGCCGAGCAGTTCGGGGAGCTTGCGCTCCGCGTTGCGGCGCCAGAATTCCTCATGGCGGTGGAAGAAGAAGTCGTTGTACAGGGCGCCGAAGCGCTCCTGCTGCCACTGCGGCAGGTTCGCGGACGCCGGGGCGATCAGCGGCTGGTACATCCCCGGATGGCGCGGATCGGGATGGAAGAGCCCCTCGATGGGCAGGTGCAGGGCATAGATCTCCTCCGGCGAATACGGCAGCGCCGGGTTGAAGTGCCCTTGCAGGCCGCCGGTAAATTCCTTCGGAATCTCCCAGATGCGGAAGAAGCCCAGGATATGGTCGATGCGGAACGCGTCGAAGTAGCGGCTCATCTTGCGCAGGCGCGCCTTCCACCAGGCGAAGTCGTCCTTCGCCATCTCCTCCCAGTTGTAGGTCGGGAAGCCCCAGTTCTGCCCGTCGGTGCTGAAGAAATCGGGCGGGGCGCCGGTCGAAGAGTCGAGGTTGAACAGCTCCGGATGCCAATGGGCCTCGGCGCTGTCGGCACTCACCCCGATCGGAAGGTCGCCTTTCAGGGAAATACCCTTGGCGCGTGCGTAGTCCACCTCTTCGCAGAACTGCCTGTCCAGATGGTACTGCATCCAGACGTAGTATTCCGGCTCCAGCCGGTCGCGCTTGGCGCAGAAGGCGGCATATTCCGGCAGCCAGGCGTCATTCTCCCTGGCGAATTTCTTGCAGGCCGCGGAAGCGAGGTCCCGGGTGCCATGCGCCTCGAAGGCCCGGCGGATGTAGGCCATCTTGGCCTTGAACACGCGCGGGTAGTCCAGCTCCGGCAGGGCGTTCAGTTCCGCCTGCTGCTTCTTGAAGGCCGCATCGGCCTTGATCCCGAGGTCCTGCAGGTGCAGGTAGAGCGGGTGCAGGGCGAAGGAGGACACGGGGCTGTAGGGGTAGGAATCCGCCCACTGGCCCTTGCGGGTGGTGTCGTTGACCGGCAGCAGCTGCAGGATGCATTGCCCCGTGGCGGCCGCCCAGTCCACGACGGGCCGCAGGTCGCGGAACTCGCCGATGCCGAAGTCGTCCGCCGTGCGCAGCGAGAAGACCGGAATCGCAGTGCCCGCACCGCGGAAACCGGGCCGGTCGAACTTCTCCGCCTGGTGCCTGCGCGGGAACGGGCAGCCCGGGATGGGGCAGTCGATCCACGTATCCTCGATGATGCGGGCCGCCCTGGCGCTGTGGTGCTCCCATTCCGTGCGGATGATCAGGCCGTCGCGCATCACGACATAAGTGTAATCCTTGAGCGCTGCTGCGGGACAGTCCTTGACTGTCCCGCTCCAGATCGCGCCCTCACCCCACTGCATGGGGTATTTCTTGTCCTGGAGGACCAGTGCAAGGCTCTCGCCCCACGCGGTCTCGTACTTTATCTTGAAAGTCGTCGTCACGCTTAAAGTTTGTAGTAGCTCCCCAGGATCGCGGCAAACCAGCTCGGCGGGAGGATTTTCTTGAGAGTGACGGACAGGCGCTGTTCCAGCGTGGAGATGATATAGTGGTAGCGCGGGCGACGCATGCGCACGATGCGGCTGATCTTGCGGGCGAGGAATTCCGGCTTCAGGCCGGTCGTCTCGTCCTTCTCGATGCTCGCAAGGGATTTCGCATAGCTCGTGTACACCTCGTAGGCCGCGGGATCCGCCACGCTCTTGCGCTGGGCCGTGAACGCCGTGGCGAAGTCGCCCGGCTCGATCACGACCACCTGGATGCCGAAGGCCTTCGTCTCCAGGCGCAGGGCCTCGCAGTAGCCTTCGATAGCGAACTTCGACGCGGAGTAAAGCCCCTGGAACGGGAGTCCCATCAGGCCGCCTATCGAGCTGAAACAGATAATCTTGCCGCCGCCTTGCGCACGCATGGCGGGCAGCACGGAGTGCAGGAAACGCACCATCCCCATCCAGTTCACGTCCATCTGCCGCTCCGCGTCCTCCAGCGAGGAGAACTCCAGCGGCCCGCCGATGCCCATCCCCGCGTTGTTGATAAACACGTCGATGCGCCCTTCGGTGTCCAGCACCTGTTTCACCGCCGCCTCGCAGTCCTCCGCCCGCTGGGCGTCGGCCCGGATGTAGGTGACGCCGGGCAGCAGATCGGTCGCTTTGCGGTGGGTCCCATAGACCCGGTGGCCGTCGGCGCAGAGACGCTCGGCCATCGCGCGGCCGAAGCCGGAAGTGATGCCGGTGATGAGGATGACCATGCGCTACCCGATGATGCCGAGTTCGCGGAAGATCACGGTGAGTTTCTCCACCGCCTCGTCCACCTGCTCGATGGAATGGGTGGCCATGAGGGCGAAACGGATGAGCACGTCCTTCTCCGGCACGGCCGGGGCGATCACCGGGGTGATGAACACGCCGGCCTCGTAGGCCTTGCGCACGACGGTCATCGCCTTGATCGTGTCGCGCACGAACAGCGGGATGATCGGAGACTGGGTGTGGCCGGTGTCGAAGCCGCGCTCCTTGAAGGCCTCCTGCGCGTGGCGGGTGACCTCCCAGAGGTGCTCGCGGCGCTCCGGTTCGTTGATCATGATGTCCAGGGCGCAGCTGGCGGCGGCCACGGCGGCCGGCGTCATCGAGGCGCTGAAGATCAGGGAGCGGGAATTGTGCTTGAGGTAGTTGATCACGGTCTTGTTGCCCGCGATGAAGCCGCCCAGCGAGCCGAAGCTCTTGGAGAAGGTACCCATGATGAGGTCCGTCTCCTTGGTCAGTCCGAAGTGGCTGGCGGTGCCGGAGCCGTTCTCGCCGATCACGCCCAGGCCGTGGGCGTCGTCCACCATCACGGAGGCGTTGTACTTCTTGCACAGGCGGACGATGTCGGGCAGCGGGGCGATGTCGCCTTCCATCGAATACACGCCGTCCACCACGATGAGTTTCGGGGCGTTCTTCGGGGTCAGGAAGAGCTTGCGCTCCAGGGCCGCCATGTCGTTGTGGCCGAACTTGCGCACTTCGCTGAAGCTCAGGCGGCTGCCGTCGATGATGCAGGCATGGTCCAGCGCATCCAGGAAGATATAGCCGCCCCGGAAGCCCAGGCAGCCCACGACGCCCAGGTTCACCTGGAAGCCGGTGCTGTAGGTCACCGCGGCGTCCTTGCCCACGAACTTCGCGAGCTTGGCCTCGAGCTCCTCGTGGATGTCGAGGGTGCCATTGAGGAAACGGCTGCCGGAGCAGCTGGTGCCATATTTCTCTATCGCTTTGATGGCGGCCTCCTTGAGGCGGGGGTCGTCGGAAAGACCAAGGTAGGAGTTGGAACCGAACATCAGGACCTTGCTGCCGTCAGCCATCGTGACGATCGGGTCCTGACCGGAAGAGATCGGCCGGTAGTAAGGGTAGACACCCTGGGCCTTTACCTCATCTGCGAGCGTGTACTTGCTGCAGATGTCATTCAAGATTTTCTTCATCAGGTGCGGTTTAACTATTTTAGTACAGAGTGCAAATATAAACAATTTCTGCAATTCCGCACCTTTCGCTATCTTTGTCGGGAATGATTCCGCCGACCGATTTGCCCATCATGGAGATCGCCGGAGCCGTGAATGCGGCGCTGGCGGAGCACCCGTGCCTGGTGGTCGCGGCGCCGCCCGGGGCCGGCAAATCCACGGTCCTCCCGCTCATCCTCCAGGCCAAAGGGAAAATCGTCATCCTCGAGCCGCGGCGGCTGGCGGCGCGCCAGATCGCGGAGCGGATGGCCGCGCTGCTGGGCGAGCCGGTGGGCCGGACGGTGGGGTACCGGATCCGTTTCGAGCGGCGCGTGAGCGCGGCGACGCGGATCGAAGTGCTCACCGAAGGCATCCTGACGCGGATGCTGGTGGACGACCCCGCGCTGGAAGGCGTGGGCGTGGTAATCTTCGACGAATTCCACGAGCGGAGCCTGCAGAGCGACGTGGCCCTGGCCCTGACGCGCGAAGCGCAGCAGCTTCTCCGGCCGGACCTGCGCATCGTGCTGATGTCCGCGACCATCGATACGGAAGCGCTCTGCGCGGCGCTCGGAGCCCCGTTGCTCGAGAGCCGGGGGCGGATGTTTCCGGTGGAAGTCCGGCACACGCCGGAAGAAGCCGGCGAAATGGACGTGGCGGAGCGCGTCGCGCATTGGGTGCGGCGGGCCCTCCGGGACCACGAAGGAGACATCCTCGCGTTCCTGCCCGGCGAAGCGGAGATCCGCCGCTGCGCGGAAATGCTGGAAGACGTCAGCGCTGCCGCCGTCTATCCCCTCTACGGCCTCCTGCCGCCGGAGGAGCAGCGCGCCGCCATCGCCCCCAGCGCCCCCGGACGGCGAAAAGTGGTGCTCGCCACCCCCATCGCCGAGACCTCGCTGACCATCGAAGGCGTGCGGACCGTCGTGGACGGCGGATTCTGCCGGCGGCTGGTCTTCGATCCCCAGAACGCCCTCAGCCGCCTGGAGACCGTGCGCATCAGCCGCGACATGGCCGATCAGCGCAGCGGCCGGGCCGGGCGGGTGGCGCCGGGCGTCTGCTACCGCCTCTGGAGCCTGGCCACGGAAGCCCGCATGGCGCCCACGCGTGTCCCGGAGATCCTCGAAGCCGATCTGGCCGGGACGGTGCTGGACGCCGCCGCCTGGGGCGAAAGCCACATCGGGCAGCTCCCCTGGATCACCCCGCCGCCCCCGGCGCACGTCGCCCAGGCGACGCGTCTGCTGACATGGCTCGGCGCCCTCGACGAGTCGGGCCGCATCACCCCGCACGGCCGCGATCTGTCGGCCCTGCCTTGCCATCCCCGCATCGCGCAGATGTTGCTGCGGGCCGGGGAGGACACCTCGCTGGCGGCCGACATCGCGGCGCTGCTGGAAGAGAAGGATCCGCTCGCCGCGGAAAATGACGCCGCGCTCACCACGCGGCTCGAAGCCTTGCGGCGGGCCGGGCGCAACGGCCGCTGGGGCCGCATCGCCCGCATCGCGGAGCAATACCGCCAGCTCGCATCCGCTCCCGGGAGCAAATCCGGTCCCCAGCGCTCCCGGCAAGCCGAAAAAATGGGCGCCGGGAGCAAAACCGGCCCTGAGCGCTCCCGGGAGCCGTATGCTGTCGGGGCGCTGGTGGGTGCAGCATATCCGGAGCGCATTGCCAAAGCCCGTCCGGAAGGGCGCGGCCATTTCCAGCTCGCGACGGGCGAACTGGCCGCCGTCTCCCCGGACGACGCCCTGGCGGCCTGCGAATGGCTGGCCGTCGCGAGCGTGAGCGTCCGTCCCGGCGGCGAAGGCCGCATCT
>JAAYCA010000025.1 GCA_012744435.1 Bacteroidales bacterium | reverse complement strand
GCAGCTGGACTTCGGTTTTGACGCCCGCTTCTTCGGAAGCCGCCTCGGCCTGTCCTTCGACTGGTACAACAAGATGACCAAGGACTGGCTCGTCCAGGCCCCGGTGCTCCTCACTTACGGCACCAACGCCCCGTATATAAACGGCGGTGACATCCGCAACCGCGGTTATGAGATCCTCCTCTCATGGAGCGACAATGTCAGCCATGACTTCTCCTACAGCATCTCCACGACCTTCTCCCACAACAAGAACGTGGTCACGCGCCTGGCCAACTCCGAGGGCATCCTCCACGGTCAGGAAAATGCCATCGCGCAGAACACGGCCGAACTCTACCGCGTGCAGGTAGGCTACCCGATCGGTTATTTCTGGGGCTATGAGATGGACGGTATCATCCAGAACGAGCAGCAGAAGCAGGCCTACCTCGACAAGTACTTCGGCGGCGACGCATCCAAGAGCATGCAGGGCGAAAGCATCCAGCCCGGCGACGTGATGTTCGTCGACCGCAACGGCGACCAGAAGATCGACGTCAACGACAAGACCATGATCGGCGATCCGAATCCGGACTTCAACGTGGGCCTGAGCGTCAGTTTCGAATGGAAGGGCCTCGATTTCAACCTTAACGGCTACGGTTCTTTCGGTCAGCAGGTCGCCAGGAGCTACCGCCAGTTCTCCGACCATCCGGACGACAACTACTGCACTGACGTGTACACCAAATACTGGAGCGGCGAGGGCAGCACCGACCACTACCCGCGCTTCAGCCACGGCAAGCACGTCAACATGTCCGAACTCTCCCGCGTCTGGCTGGAGGATGCCGGCTTCTTCAAGATTTCCAACATCTCGCTGGGCTATGATGTCAAGCGTGTGGCGAAGTTCCTCCCCGTCCAGAAGTGCCGCCTGTATGTAACCGCCACCAATATGTTCACCTTTACCGGCTATACCGGCATGGACCCGGAAGTCGGTTTCGGCAACAATACCAGCTGGGCTTCCGGCATCGACAACGGCTACTACCCCTCTTCCCGCTCATGGCAGATTGGTCTGAATGTCACCTTTTAATCCCAGATAATCATGAAAAAGACTGTTATATATATCATTGCGACCTCATTGTGCATGCTGGTGCTTGGGGGATGCGACGACTTTCTCGACACGCAGAGCCTCACCAAGAAGGACACCTCCAACTTCCCGCTCAACGAGACGGACGCCGTCCAGATGGTGAACGGCATCTATACCATGATGAACATGAACCTCGCCAATCCGGAAGAGGATCCTTTCTTCATCTTTGACATTGCTTCCGACGACCGGCTCGGCGGCGGCAGCCAGAGCAACATCGGCGCCCAGGGCGTGGACCGTCTGATGAACGCCTACCTGAGCTGGATGGAACCGCTGTGGCTGTGCCGCTACGCTGGAATCAACCGCGCCAACAATGCCCTCGAGACTATCGACAACGTTACGAAGTGGAGCTCCGGGACCAAGAAAAACCAGCTTCTGTGCGAGATCTACTTCCTGCGTGCCTGGTACTACTTCAACCTCGTCCAGGTCTTCAACGGTGTACCTCTCGTACTCAGTACCGAGCCGCAGAACCTGCCGCGCAACACCCCGGACGAGGTGTATGCCCAGATTGCCTCCGACCTCAAAAAGGCTATCGAACTCGGACCCGGCCAGAAGTATCCCGAATTCGGCGACGGCCGCGTCTCCAAGTGGACCGCCGAAGGCATGATGGCCCGCGTATGGCTGTTCTATACCGGTTTCTACGGGAAGAACGAGCTTCCGCTGGCCGAGGGCGGTTCCATATCCAAGACCCAGGCAGCCTCCTGGCTCGAGGACTGCATCAAGAACAGCGGCTACGGTCTGGTGGACGACCAGCGTAACCTCTGGCCCTACACCAACCCATACACCGCCGCGGACTACCCTTATGCCAAGGACAACCTTCTCGAGTGGGTCAGCGACGAGAACATCGAAAACATGTTCGCCGTCAAGATGGGCAACAAGGGTGATTATAGCGGCGGATATGGCGGACAGATCCACCACAACCGCATCGTCGAATTCTATAACCTCCGGAAGACCACGGCCGACGCTTTCCCGTTCTCCGTACAGGGCTATTCAAACGGCCCCGTCTGCGAGAAGCTCTGGACCGATTGGGCCGAGGATCCCGACTATGCCGGCGACTACCGTCGCGTCGGATCCATCTGCGACCGTCTCGTGGAGATTCCCAACTATCCGGGCGACAGGAAAAAGGAGGTCGAAAACACCAACTTGTTTGCGAAGAAATATGCGGGCTGCGAGGCTTGGAATGAAGATCACTCTTCACGCTATCTCAGCTATGGCGTATACTATGGCAGCGAGAACAACCGTCAGCGGGGCCTGACCCAGTCGCTGGTGTGGCTGCGTTTCGCCGACGTGCTCTTGATGCACTCCGAGCTGACCGACGGCGCCGTCGTTTACAATGGCAAAAGCGGTCTGAACGCCGTCCGCCAGCGAGCAAACCTGCCGGATGTGAGCTACAGCCTCGCCGCGCTGAAGAAGGAACGCCGCTACGAACTCTGTTTCGAGGCCATCCGCTGGAACGACCTGCGCCGCTGGGGCGACGTCCAGGAAATCGTCAACAACCAGGTGGGGAACAAAATCCTGAACGAGCAAGGCCAGGGCGAATATGCTTTCACCGTGGACTTCATGCAGCGCTACGACATCACCGGAGGAGGTTTCTTCAAGATTCCCGAGTCCCAGGTCACCCTGGCCGAAGGCGTCCTGGAACAGAACCCCGGCTGGGGAGAAGGCACCAACTGGGCCAAGGGCGACCTGCCATACAAATACAAATAGTCCATAAGCGGACCTGGCCATGTTCTTTTTTTGTTGCCGCGAAAATCGTAACTTCGCGGCATGATGAAATCCATGACCCTTCCCGCATCCGCCGACGACCTGCAGCTGGCGATGCTCGTCAGCGTCCCGGAAGGCACACCCCGGGGCGTGGTGCAGCTCGTGCACGGGATGTGCGAGCACAAGGAGCGATATATTCCCTTTATGGAATGGCTGACGGAACACGGCTACGCCTGCGTCATCCACGACCACCGCGGCCACGGTGCCTCGGTCAAGGGCGCCGACGATCTCGGCTATTTCTACGATGGCGGCTGGAAGGCGATGGTGGAAGACGTGCGCGTGGTCTGCGACTGGGCCCGCGGGCAGTGGCCGGGACTGGACTATACCCTGTTCGGTCATAGCATGGGCTCGCTGGTGGTACGCAGTTTCGCCAAACGATACGACGACCGAATCGACCGTCTGTTCGTCTGCGGCTGCCCTTCTGACAACCCCGCCAAGGGCGTGGGCAAGGCCCTCGCAGACCTGACGGGATTGCTGCGCGGCTGGCACTTCCGCCCGCAATTCCTGCAGTCGATGTCCTTCGGGGCCTACAACAAACCCTTCGCCTCCGAGGGCTGGCCGGCCGCCTGGGTCT
This sequence comes from Bacteroidales bacterium, assembly GCA_012744435.1. Taxonomy (GTDB): domain Bacteria; phylum Bacteroidota; class Bacteroidia; order Bacteroidales; family UBA932; genus Cryptobacteroides. Next base: position 20,522 of record JAAYCA010000025.1, on the reverse strand, counting down.
GTTCGGACCCTGACACGCTCAAGGCTTACCACGCCGACCCGCTCTGCCAGTATCGCTTCACCGCCAACGGCTTTTCCGGCCTGCTCGGCCTGATGAAGGACTGCTACAGCGCCAAGGGCTGGAAAGTCTCGAAGCCCGGGTTGCCGGTGCACTTCATTTCCGGCGCCGAAGATCCCTGCCGTGTGTCAGACAAGGCGCTGGAACAGGCCGCAGGGCATATGCGCAAAGCCGGCTACCGCCACGTGGGCCTGAAGCTCTATCCCGGCATGCGTCACGAGATCCTCAATGAGACGGACCGGCTGACGGTCTGGAACGACATCCTCGAGCAACTGGCCTGATGGAAGCGGACGAAAGGTTCATGCGGGAGGCCCTCCGGGAGGCTCAGGCCGCCGGAGCGGAAGATGAAGTGCCCATCGGCGCCGTGATCGTGTGCCGGGGCCGTGTCATTGCCCGCGGGCACAACATGACCGAACGGCTGCACGATCCCACGGCCCATGCAGAAATGATCGCCCTGACCGCCGCTACGGAGGCCCTGGGCGGGAAATACCTGGACGAATGCACCCTCTACGTCACCGTGGAGCCCTGTCCGATGTGCGCCGCAGCGCTGTGTTGGGCACAGCTCGGGCGCCTCGTCTGGGCCGCCTCCGACCCTCGCCGCGGTTACACGTCATTCTCCCCTTCCCTGCTGCATCCGCGCACGGAAGTGAGCAGCGGCCTGCTCGAAAAAGAGTGCTCCGACCTGGTCAAGGATTATTTCAAAAGCAAAAGATAATTTGCTATCTTTGCACCCGGAATTGAGACGTCGTCTAACGGCAAGACATAGGATTTTGGTTCCTAGAATGTAGGTTCGATTCCTGCCGTCTCAACGAAAAAGCTGGCTTTACGCCAGCTTTTTCATTTTCAGGTCGTCATTCCCCGATTTAAAAGCGCCAGCCGCAGAGGAACATGAGGTTGTGCAGATGGACGCTGCCGGTCACGTCGTAGGCCGGGTACTGACGCAGCATGTTCCGCAGGCCGACGCTTGCTTCGAAGCCCCACTGCCAGTGCTTTCCGCTCCGGAAGACGAGGCTCGGCTGCAGGCCGATGTCCCAGCTCTTGAACTTTTCCTTACCGCTTCTGGGATCGTTGGGGTCGGCATCGATATAGTATGTGTCAGGCGAGACCATATAGGAAAACTGCGGGCCAAGGCCGACGACCATCCCGATGCCTTCTGATTCGAAACGGTATCTTGCCTGGCAGAAGACGTCAGCCATCGACATCCCTTCCGGGTCCCCGCCGACATATCCGATGTGATTGACCTCGCCAAGCTGGGAGCGGATACCGGCACCGGGCATCACGGACCACCGATCGTCCAGGCGCACGTCAAGTCCATAAGACAAACGCAGCACGGCCCCCGGGAAGACATCCCTCGCCTGGTTTCCGGTCTCGCCGAACAGGCCGGCCCCGATCATGACATTGCTCTCCTGCGCCCGGGCGGTGATCACCGCCATCAGGGCCAACATGATAAAGAAGATTCGTTTCATTTCCCACTGTATTTACCGGCAAAGAGAATCGCACCGCTGCTTGATTCGGTGATGAGATACAGGAAAGGACGGTCGGCGTGGAAAACGACGTGCTCTCCGGGGCCGGCCGATGTGGCAAGCATGCCTGCGCTGGAAATGACGGCCGCCTCGGAGCCTTCCTCGTCAACCCTGATGACGGCATCCTGCTGGACGAAGCTCAGGCACAGCGCAGACCCTGACATCGCCTTGAAGTCAGCCTTAACGGCATCAAAGGCGGAAGGCATACCCATCCCGGAAAGGATGTCATTCAGATCGACGTGGAACTTGGTCTCAAACCTGGGAAGCCAGAGATCCACATCACAGCTCACCATATCAAGGACAAAATCTTCCCACACCTTTCCATTCAAATAAGCGCTCACATCTGCAAGCGTCCTGCCGGCGGCGGGAAGGATCACCGTCATGGCGAACGCCCCGTTGCCGTACGGGAGTCGGACGGCACGGAAGACATCGTTGTCCTGATAGAGAAATCCTTTCTCCATCTTCATCATCTGAACGCTTGTTTTAACGCCGTCCTCTCCGGTGAATGTTTCCCTGGCCGTGTTTCCTTTGGGGAATTTCTGCGCCCATTCGCCCTTGAAATACATCGCATTCATCAGGTATGCGAGCATGTAGGGATTTACGTTCTTGATGATTTCCGGGACCAGGCCGTTCGTATGGTCCGAACACCATTTATTGATCTTGTTCGTGGTCCCGCTGTTGTCGGAGAAATCCATATTGGCGACTTCGGCATCATAATACCTGCTGACCGTCGTCTTATAGCTGTCCAGCAGGGAAAAGTTCTGGTTCACGATAATGGCATTGGCAATGGCGAGCGTCGTTTTCTTATCCAGAGCCGGAAGCTGCTGCAACATGGACAGGCAATACTCATTGACGGCATCCGTCTCCCCGGCACCGTAGCCCAGGACGTTGCAGATCTCATCCGCCGTCTGCCCCCGGGCGCCGTCCAGAATCATTCCCAGCAGGAACTGCATGCTCAGCGGAGAAATAATGTAATCCCCTTTGGTGGCCGTATTGACCCGGTCGATGAAATTGAAGGCGAAGGTATTTCCCTGCCTGGCAAATCCGGCCGATTTGGTCGTCAATTCCAGTTTCTTGTAGGGATTGTTCCGGGAATCATCTCTCCCGATCTTCTCGCAGGAGATGCATCCAATCGCAATGGCCACAAAAGCGGCAATAACAGTGAAGTGTTTCATTATCAAATTGTTTTATCGTTTATATACCAAGATTGATTCGCAGGCCACTTGCTATCGAGAACATAAACGGATGATCCCTCCGATAGTTCGCCAGCACATGGCTTTCCGATGGAATGGTCCAGCTCAGTTCCGGCTCCACGTACAGGCCCAGGTGTTCGGTGATATTGAGCTGGATCCCGCCTGCACCGAGCAGGGAGAAACTGAACCCGTCCCGCATGATCCTTTCACCATCCAGCGTCGCCCCCAAGCAGACATCGCCTTCAACGCCCCCTCCCAAATAAACATCCAGCCATCCATTGTCCGCCAGGGTCCAGTCCAACCGTACCGGAATCCCCAGATAATGCGCGGTCTGTTTCTTCTCTCCGGACAGGGAATACGTGAAGCTTGACCGGTACATGCTGTATGCCAGTCCGGTGGTCACCTTCAGTCTTTCCGCAACGGGAATCCCGACAGACAATCCTCCCTTGAAGGGGAGATAATGCCTGACATCTTCTATGGCGTCATCCTTCGGCATCTCCGGTGTCGAGAAAGAGACTCCACTTTGAGCATCTCCCTGGACTGCGGGCAGGTTATCTTTAACCTTAAACACGCCGGAGCCCAGGACAGGAGCCGCAATGGAGGCCAACAATCCGCCTCCGGCAATGACGCCCATTGCAGGACCGACCTTCATTCTGACAGGTCTGCTCCCGGTGTCATCGGGGATAAAAGGGGACGTGGCCGGGGCGGCCGGGACATCGTCGATCACGGTGTCGGGCAGATGCTCTTCAGGCGTTGTTTCCGCCGGCGCCGCCTGTCCGATGCTCTCCGGCTCAGGCACGGGCTCTTGCACCTGCGCCTGAACCGCAGGATGCCCGCTTGTCCCGGCCACGGCCACCCGGGCGACAAGCGGCATCGTCTGAACGGGCCCGGCCGTATCGGCAGCGGCCGTGACGGCGGCAACGGAATTCACCGGCTGCCGGACGATCTGGATACCGTCTCCGGGGACGGACGGCTGACGGAGGAGCAACACGGCTGCCAGCCCGGCTGCAACAGCCGGGACCAGCGCCCACACCGGCGGGAAGCGCTTCGAAGCGGGAGCCGGTGCAGCGCCGCTGCGGAGCGCACGGAACTCGGCAAAGACACTTTCAGGGAGAACTCCGTCGAGTTCTTCCATCTTGTCCTTGACTATGTCTTCCCACTTTCTCATTTGTTCTGTTCCTCCAGGTATCGCCTGATCTTTTCTTTTAGTTGTTTTCTCGCCTTCGCCAGCATGCTGGACGATCCGGTCTCGCTGATTCCCAGCATCTTGCCGATGTCTTTGTGCGAGTAGCCATCGATGCAGTACAGATTGAAGACGGCCCGTCTCAGATCCGGCAAGCCGGAAATCCACTCCAGCAGTTTCTCCTTCGGAATCGCCTCCACTTCCTCCCCGCTCGGTTCCGGAATGTTGTCCTGCACCCATACATCCAGGGGGACCATCCGCCACCGCTGCCTTTTTATCCGTTTGATCGCCTTGTTGACGGCGATCCGGCTGATCCAGGCGGACAGGGAACCTTTTCCCCTGTATTGAAAAGTCCCGATCCTGTCAAGTGCCTGGATGAGCGTTTCCAGCATCAAATCCTTCGCCTCGTCATCGTCCCCGACATATCGTTTACAGAGCATATTCACCCTGACTGCATATCTTCTATACAGTTCATTCTCCGCCATTCTGTCTCTTTGCGAGCAGTACCTGGCCAACGACTGCTCATCCAGTTCTTTATACACTCACGTCTTTGTCTGTACAGGCAAAGTTACACACATTTACGCAAAGGACTTTCAACATCATTCCAGCAACATCCCGGTCAGCTCGCAGGCAGCTTCGACACGGTCGCAATGGAATGTCTGCCATTTCTCGTTTCTACCCTATAAACACACGGTTTCCAGAAATGCGTCACGCAGATCGGAATAAAGTTGATGCCGGGATGAGATACACCCATCAAAACATGGGTAGTAACTACCTGAGCGATAGTGTATTAATCAAACTACTCCACCCATAATAGGGCGGAGTAATTTAAATAACATATTGATAATCTGCTACTTACAGACCACGGTAAAGACCAGGACGACAACTAGAAGATCAGCAGGTACAGCAGGGCGCCGAGCACGGCTCCGAGCATCGGACCGGCCACGGGGATCCAGCTGTAGCTCCATCCGCTGTCGCGTTTGCCCGCAATGGGCAGCACGGCGTGCGCACAGCGCGGGCTGAGGTCACGCGCCGGATTGATCGCATAGCCCGTGGCGCCGCCGAGTGACATACCGATCGACATGATCAGACAGGTGACAGGAAAAGCGCCCAGGGAGCCCGTGGAAGCGTCAACGCCTGCAAAGCTGAAGGCGTTGCTCTTGTCGCCGATGGCCAGGATGACAAAGATCAGCAGACAGGTGGCGATGACCTCGCAGAGGAAATTGCGCCAGACATTGGGAATGGCCGGCATCGTGCAGAAAGTGCCGAGAATCGTATCCGGCTGGTCGGAGGTCGCTTTGTAGTGGTCCTTGTAGAAGATCCAGACCAGGACGGCGCCCACGAAGCCGCCCAGCATCTGGGCGACGATGTAGCCCGGGACCGAAGCCCAGGGGAAAGTCCCCGCGATGGCCAGGCCCAGCGAAACCGCCGGATTGAGATGTGCGCCGGACACCGGACCGGCGATCAGTACGCCCGTCATGACGGCGAAACCCCAGCCGAGGGCGATCACCACCCAGCCGGCCCCTTTTGCCTTGGAATGATTGAGAGACGTGGCGGCGCAGACTCCGTCGCCGAGCAGTACGAGCACCAGTGTGCCGATGAATTCGAAGATATACTGCTGCATAGCACAAATGGTTTTTATCGGGTCAGTGTACGGGAGATGGCGTCGGCCCAGCCTTTCTTCAACGGCTCCATATCCGCACCGGAAGGCGTGAACGTGCGCTCCGCCTTCCACTGGGCACGGATCTCGTCGAGCGAACCCCAGAAACCGACGGCAAGGCCGGCGAGGTAACAGGCTCCGAGAGCCGTGGTCTCGGTCACTTCGGGACGGATCACGGAAGTGCCGAGGATATCGGCCTGGAACTGCATCATCAGATTGTCCCGGGAGGCGCCGCCGTCCACCTTGAGCTCCGCCAGACGCACGCCGGCGTCTTTTTCCATGGCGCCCACGATGTCCATGGTCTGGAAGGCGATGCCCTCCAGGGCAGCCCGGGCGATGTGGGCGGCCGTGGTACCGCGGGTGATGCCGCAGATGACTCCGTGGGCGTACTGATCCCAGTACGGTGCGCCCATGCCCGTGAGGGCGGGCACGAAATAGACGCCGCCGTTGTCGGGAACGGTGGTGGCCAGCGCCTCGATCTCCGACGAGGAGCGGATGATGCCGAGCCCGTCGCGAAGCCACTGCACGACCGAGCCGCCCACGAAGATGGACCCCTCGAGCGCGTAATTGACCGTGTCACCGATCTTCCAGGCCACCGTGGTCAGCAGGTTGTTGCGGGAAAGGATCGGCCTGTCGCCGGTGTTCATCAGCAGGAAGCAGCCGGTCCCGTAGGTGTTCTTGACGGAGCCCGGCTCCGTGCACATCTGTCCGAACAGGGCGGCCTGCTGGTCGCCGGCGATGCCGGCAATGGGCACTTCGTGCGCGAAAATGGTCGTCTTGGTGTGGCCGTACACCTCCGACGAGGAACACACGCGCGGCATCATCGAGCGGGGCACGCCGAGCAGGTCGAGCAACTCCTGGTCCCATTCCAACGCGTTGATATTGAACAGCATCGTACGCGATGCATTGGACACGTCCGTGACATGGACCTCTCCGCGGGTCAGCTGCCAGACGAGCCAGCTGTCCACGGTCCCGAAGCGGAGCTTTCCCGCCTCGGCCCGTTCCCGGGCGCCGGGGACATTGTCCAGGATCCACTTGATCTTGGTGCCGGAAAAATAGGCGTCGATGATCAGGCCGGTCTTCTCGCGGATCGTGTCCACGAGCCCCCGTGCCTTCAGTTCATCGCAGAACGCCGACGTGCGGCGGTCCTGCCAGACGATGGCATTGCAGACCGGCGCCCCCGTTTCCGCATCCCAGACAATCGTGGTCTCGCGCTGGTTGGTAATGCCGATGGCGGCGATGTCCTGGCCGTTGATGCCGATCTGGGAAATGGCTTTCGCGATGACGGCCGCTTCGGAAGACCAGATCTCCATCGGATCGTGCTCCACCCAGCCGGGCTGGGGGAAATGCTGCGTGAACTCTTGCTGGGCGGTGGATAAGATATTGCCTTCGTGGTCGAAAACAATGGCGCGGGAAGAGCTGGTGCCCTGATCCAGCGCAAGAATGAACTTGCTCATATGCGGTTAATCGTTGGATGATCAGCAAGACAAATATAGCAACAAAAAAGGAGTTAACAGGAAAAATTGCTTATCTTTGTGCGTTTTTCAACCACTTTTATTACACAATGAAAAGACTGATCCCTATCGTACTGCTCTTCGCTGCAGTCGCCTCCGCCTCCGCTCAGGAGATTACCAAGACCGGCCTGAATTTCGGCCCGCTGCCCGCTGTCGGCTATTCCTCCGACCTGGGCTGGCACTACGGTGTCCTTTCCGACATCTACTGGTACGGCGACGGATCCACCTATCCTGAATACATGTGGAAAGCCAATGTGGAGGTGTCCCGCTATTCCAAGGGCAACACCGTCCTGCACTCCTTTTTCGACAGCAAATACCTGATCCCGGGCCTGCGCGTTTCTGCGGCGGTGTCCTGGTTCGGCAACAAGACGACCAACTTCTACGGCTTCAACGGAGCCAACTCCCTGTACATCCCCGAGATGGACATGATCTCGGAAGCCGGACAGGGGCTGTACCTGATGCGCCGCGACATTTTCCGTGTGCAGACCTGCTTCCAGGGTACTTTCGGAGACAGCAACTGGGGCTGGGCCGCCGGCCTGACCTACTGGAACATCAAGACCGGCCATGCCGAAAACAAGGGTCTGAGCGGAAACGCCAACGACGTATCCCTATATGACGTGTACGTGCGCAACGGCGTCATCCCCGAAGCGGAAAAGAACGGCGGCCAGCATCTGGAGATCAAAGCCGGTGTCGTCTATGACACCCGCGACTTCGAGAACAACCCCACCCGGGGCACCAACCTGGAGGCTTATGTCTTCGGCTCCCCGGACATCATCTCCAAGCACGATAACAACTACCTCAAACTGGCGGTCCATTTCAAACAGTTCTTCCCGCTGGCCGAGCGCCTGGTCTTCGGCGGACATCTCGCCTACCAGGGCCTGATCGCCGGCAACGCCCCTTACTACATGCTGCAGACCATCCAGTCCATCAACATGAAGCAGATCAACACCGAAGGTCTCGGATCTACCTGCACCCTGCGCGGTACCATCACCAACCGCCTTCAGGGTAACAGCTACGCCTGGTCCAACTTCGAACTTCGCTGGACCTTCGCCAAGTTCCGCGCCGCCAACCAGAACTGGGCCCTTGCCACCAACCCGTTCTTCGACATGGGTATGATCGTGAGCCCGTACCGGCTTGATCAGATGAAGGGTCTGTCGGCGGACAAGACCGTCGTCGCCTCCGTGGACGGCAAGGACTACACTGCCGCCGACCTCTACACCCAACAGGCGGAGAAGCTCCACATGAGCGCCGGTATCGGCCTGCATGTGATCATGAACCAGAATTTCAACATCAACTTCGAGTTCGGCAAGTGCTTCGACAAGAACGACGGCGCCGGGCTGGGCATCAACATCGGCCTGAACTACATCTTCTAGCCATTACAGAGTCAGTCTGAAACGGCGGCCGCCCCCGGAAAGCTGAAGAATTCCCGCTGGGGAAAAGCTTTCCGGGGGCGGTCCCGTTTCTCTCCTGACCTACCGCCGTTCCTGCTTCAGGGTCAGCCCCATGAAGAAGATGGACAGGAGGCAGGCGACGATGAGCAGGACGAAGGTCCAGCTCCAGCCGGCGGTCTGCGCCACCCATCCGATGACGGTGTTGGCAAGCAGGAAGGTCCCGAAAAAATAGCCGAAGAAACCGGTGAGGCCTGCGGCCGTGCCGGCGGCGTTCTTCGGCGCCAGGTCCAGCGCCTGCACCCCGATCAGCATCACCGGGCCGTAGATAAAGAAACCGATGCCGATCAGGCAGATGATGACCACGGTCAGGTTGTCGATGTTCAGCCAGTACAGCACCACGAAGACGAGCACCAGCGCCATGAAGATCATGGTCGGCAGGGCCCGCCGGCCGTGGAACAGCTTGTCCGAGAGCCAGCCGCAGAGGAGCGTGCCCGGGATGGCGGCAAACTCGTAGGCGAAATATGCCCAACCCGCACTCTTGAGGTCGATCCCCTTCTCCGTCAGGATGGTCGGGGCCCAGTCGAGGCATCCGTAGCGCACCATATAGACGAACGCGTTGGACAGCGCGATGAACCAGAGGAAACGGTTGTTAAGCACATAGGTGAAGAAGATTTCGCGCGCGGAGAGGGTCTGTTCGTGCTTCTCGGAATAGTTCTTGGGATAATCGTTGCGCCAGGCTTCGACCGAGGGGAGGCCGCAGGACTGCGGCGTGTCCCGCAGCAGGACATAGGCCAGCAGGGCGATGAGCAGGGCCGTCGCAGCCGGGAAGGCAAAGGTGCCGATGAGAAAATACAGCTCCGTATTGGCGCCGTAGAACCAGCTGCCGAACCACACGGCGCCATAGGTGGCCATCGGGCCCACGAGGGCGCCGCCCACATTGTGCGCACAGTTCCAGATGCTCATCATCGTGCCCCGTTCGCCCGGCGAGAACCAGTGTGTCATCACCCGGCCGCAGGGGGGCCAGCCCATGCCGTTGAACCATCCCACACAAGCATTCAGCACGCCCATCACCAGGATGGCAAGGCCCTTGTGGGCGGCGCCGATAAACTGTACCGGCACGATCATGAAGCACATCGAAATCGCCGTCAGCACGAGACCCAGCGGCAGGAACACCCGGGCGTTGGAGCGGTCACTCACGTTGCCCATCAGGAATTTGGACAGGGCGTAAGCCGCGGCGTTCAGGCCCAGCACGAAGCCCAGCTCCGTCTTCTGGAATCCCAGCGGAGCCATGGCCGGGATCGCCATCGAGAGATTCTTGCGGACCAGGTAAAAGCCGGCATAGCCGATAAAGGCGCCCAGAAAAACCTGCCAGCGCAGGCGTTTGTATCTGGCATCCGCCTCGGGGCCGGTCTGGGCCGGCTTGTAAGCCGGCTGCTGAAGGAACTTGAGCATTATCTTACGGTTTCTATCAGGATGTCGGGGTAATTGGAAATGATGGCCTCCACGCCGCACTGCACCAGGCGGCGCATCTCAGCCGGATCGTCCACGGTCCAGGGGACCACTCCGATGCCGTGTTCGTGGCACCAGGCCACGTTCTCGGGCGTCACCACGCCGGACTCCGGGCTCCACCACCGGGGCACGAAATCGAGGTTCCCCAGCAAGCTCCCGATATCACCGCCCTCTACGGCCTCGGTCAGATAGGAGAGCGTGAGTTCCGGCCATTTTGCGTGCATGTAGTTCAGGGCGCGGGGGTCGAAGCTCTGCACAATGAGACGCCCGCCCAGGTTCTTGGACAAGAGTAAAGGGATGCACGTGTCACAGAAGACACGGTATTCGGGCCAGAGCGTCCCCTCCCCTTCCCCGGGCCAGGACTTGATCTCGATGTTGTAGTTCACCGGCTTCCCGGCATAGTCCTCCGCAAAGTCGATCAGCTCGGACGCCAGAGGCTTGCAGACGGCCATCTTCGCCTGCCCCGGCCAGCGGTCCACGGGCCGCAGCCCCACGTCATACTTCGCAATGCTGTCGTAGGGCATCGTGTAAAGGTATTCTTTGGGATCCTCTTCCCGGACGGGAGTGCCGTCCGGACGCGTGGCATAACGAGGATGGAAATAGCTGTCGTGCGAGACCACGACCTGTCCGTCGGAAGACAGATGCAGGTCGAACTCCAGCGTGTTCACCCCCAGGTCCAGGGCATTCTTCATGGCCGGGATGGTATTCTCCGGCATCAGGCCGGCGCCGCCGCGGTGGGCCTGCACATCGATGAAAGGTTTGGGCTGGCAGGACGCCAGGGCGACGGATGCCGCCAGGATCAGGATTCTTTTCATATGTCAATGGCTTCTGCGAGGATGGATATGGGATTCATCACGGAATAATCCGTGGACATTTCGATCTGCCATTTGCAGGTCTCGCAGTCGCAGGCCACAACCTCCGGATTCACGGAACGGATCCGGTTGAACAGCGCTTCCCCGACTGCCTGCGAGGCTTCGTAATTCTCTTTCTTGAAACCGTAGGTGCCCGCGATGCCGCAGCAGCCGGAGTCCAGCAGGGTGAATTCCACCCCGGGGATCATCCGCAGCAGCTTCTCGGAGAACACGCCCCAGCCCATGCGTTCCATGTGGCAGGGGACATGGTAGGCGACCTTCTTGTGGTAACCGGGCTTGAAACGGAGCCTGGCACCCTTCTCCAGCTTCTCGAAGACGAAGCGGGTTGCGATGGTGACGGCGTCTCTGACATCGCCGTTGTCCACGCCCAGCAGCGCGGGGTATTCGTTGCGCAGCGTCATGGCGCAGCTCGAGGAGGTGGTCACCACCTTGAGCCCCCCGTCCACCACCGCTTTGCGCAGTACGGCCACATTGTGCCGGGCATGCCGTGTCGCCTGCTTCGACATCCCATTGGTAATCAGCGCAATACCGCAGCATTTCTCCTTGTCCAGCAGCTGCACGCCCACGCCCAGCGCATTGAGCACCCGCACCAGGTCCTTGCCCAGCTGCGGGTAGTTGTAGTTTACGTAGCAGCCGTGGAAATAGGCCACCTGTTCGGGAAACGCCGCCTGCTCCTTCTCCCGGCGTCGCAGCCATGCCTCGAAACTCCGGCCGCTGTACTTGGGGAAGCTCCGCCGGTGATCGATCTTCAGGGTGGCATCCAGGACCGACTTGGTCACGCCGAGGCCGGTCACGACGTTGACGACGGGCGCGAACGGGCGGGCCAGCGAGCCCATAAAATCGGTAGAAGCCAGGATCCTGTCCCGGAGCTTGGGCGGCGTCTTGTCGTAGCGGATGCGCGCCGACTGGATCAGGTCGGCCACACCCACCCCGGAAGGACAGGCCACCTCGCAGCGCTTGCAGTTCATGCAGTATTTAAGAGCATAGTTGAAGAAGAACGGATCCTTGAGGCGGAGCCGTTCCCCGTCCGGCCCGGCCTGCTTGGGACCGGGATACAGGGGGTTCACCTGCAGCACGGGGCAATAGACCGTGCAAACGGTACACTTCATACACTCCTCGAAGTTGTGTGTGCTTCTGGTCGTTTCCTGATACTTCATAGGCTTTCGAGGATTTGGTCAACGGCGGCGAAGGCGCTCCGGACTGCGAGCCCGGCGCCGAAACCGAATTCCGGACGCGTGGCGCCCAGAACGGAACCGATGGCGTAGAGGTTGGTGAGCGGCTGCCCGTCCCGCAGGGGATGCAGCGCGGTGTCCGTCTTCACGCCGAACTGCATATAGGGCTGGTCCGCGAAGAAGTCGGTATCATACCAGGCATTGCGGTCGTCGGCATGCACGACATCCAAGCCGAAGACGGGCTCGGCAATGTCAAAAGGAGTGGATTTCAGACCCTTGGAGAAATAAGAACCGCTGGCCAGCAGGAAATGCCCGGCCTCCAGACAGTGGCTGTCCAGGTTGCGGGTGGCGATCCCGTGCACCACGTCTCCATGGATATGGGCCGTAACGACCTCATCGCCTGCCAGATATGTCCCTCCCAGCGCTTCGTAGCGCCGCTTGAGGAGCAACTGCGTGCGGATGCCGGGGACGGACGGCGGGAGCGTACCCGTGAAAACCACGCGGACGGGAAGACCCTGCCGGATGTATTCCGGCACGGAAGGATCCTGCAGGCCGAACACCTGCGGCAGCACGACGGCATCTTCCTCCCGGAGCAGGTGCTTGACCTCCCGGATAACCTTTCCCCAGATCCGGTCCAGCGTGCGGGCGATCTGCACGGAACGCATCTCGCTGGGACTGAGACGGAGCCTTTCCAGCTCGGGAAGCTCCAGCTGCACGGTCCGGCACTGCATGCCCTCCCGCGCCAGGCCGTCGGCCAGGAAGGCGGGGAAGAAATCCTGGAAACCCGCAAACCCGACGATCAGCACCTTGTCGGCAAAGTGCGGAACGGGGACCAGATCGATATCCGCGAGAGCGAGTGCGGCCGGACGGAACGTGCCCAGCGGCATCAGGCGCACCCCCTCCCGGTAATGCAGGCGGACGCCGGCCCCCGCGAAGAGGTCCTGCATCCGCTGCGGGGGCTCCTGCAGGGACTCGAAACATCCGGAGAAGAAATGCAGGGCGTTCTGGCCCGTACTCACGATGGCGGTGCTGCGGCCTTCCTCCTGGAGACTGATGCCGGCCGTGAGACCGGCCAGGCCGCCGCCGATGATCACACTGTCGAATCTCATAGGCCCAGAACGTGTTTATAAACCCACTGCGTGTATTCCGCTTCGCGGAGCATATCCCCCCAGCCAATGGGGAAGTTTCCTTTCCAGCGCTCCTGCATGAAGTCAGCGAGGTCGTTGCGCTCGCGTTCCGCGCAAGCGTTCGCCTGCGCGAGCCGGTCGGCGGCACGGCAGGCGCACAGCCCGCCCTGGCAGGTCCCCATGCCCACGCGCGTACGCCGGCGCAGGTCGGTCAAGGTGGACACCTCGAGCTGGTCGATGGCATGGGCGACCTTCCCGGCCGTCACGTTCTCACATTCGCAGATGAGGGCACCTTTCTCACTGGCAGGCTCTTCCAATCCGGGCAGGGGCGTGACGGCCGTGCTGCAGGACTTGTCCACCCCCAGCTTGTGGCAGACCGTATCGGTGGCCATTTCCGCCATCAGGCGGTAAGTCATGAGCTTGCCGCCCGTGATCGTGATGAATCCCCTGAGCCCGTCGCGGCTCTCGTGGTCCAGGCATACGATGCCGCGGGAGATGTTGCGCCCGGAAGGGTCGTCGTCCGCACTCACCAGCGGCCGCACCCCGGCATAAGCCCGAAGGATGCGGGTCGAGAACAGCGCCGGCGAAAGCTTGGCGCCTTCGGTGATCAGCAGGTCCACCTCGCCGGGGGTCACGGCCACGCGGTCGCATTCCTCGAAAGGGATGCGGGTGGAAGTGGTGCCGATGACGCAGACCGTGTCGCCCGGGACCAGGATGTCGGCGTTGGAGGGCTTGCGGCAGCGGTTGATGACCATGTTGTTGATGCGGTGGGCGAAGATCAGCAGGGCCCCCTTGGAGGGAAACATCCCGATCTCCACGCCCGCGAGCCGCGCAATGTGCTGCCCCCAGATGCCGCAGGCATTGACGGTGACGGGAGCATAGAAGTCTTCTTCCTGCCCGGTGCGGATGTTGCGCGTATGCACGCCCCGGACCGTGTCGCCCTCACGGATAAAACCGGTCACTTCGGTCTGCAGGCGGACCTGTCCGCCGTGCAGCTTGGCGTCCAGCATGTTGGCTGCGCAGAGGCGGAACGGATCCACGCTGCCGTCCGGCACACGCACGGCACCGGTCAGCGCGGGATTGACAGAAGGCTCCAGCCGGCGGGCCAGGGCGGGATCGATCACTTCCGCATCGATGCCCGCGCGCCGGCAGGCTTCGACGAATACCTTCTGGTAGTCCGGATCGTCTTCGGGAAGGGTGATGAACAAGCCGTCCGTCGGCTCTATGCATTGGGCGGCGATCTGCCGCAGGATTTTGTTCTCGCGGATACATTCCGCGGCCGACTCCGGATCGTTCACGGCATAACGTGCGCCCGAATGGAGCAGGCCGTGGTTACGGCCGGTCGCGCCGGTGGCGATATCGGAACGTTCGATCAGCAGCGTCCGGAGGCCCCGCATGGCACAGTCCCGCTGGGTACCCGCCCCGGTAATGCCGCCGCCGATGATGATGACATCAAATTCTTTCGTGTTCATTGGGTCGTGGTCAGTTCTGCAAATTTACAAAACTTCGCTATCTTTGCTGTCACGAAAACCACATAAAACGCCAAAACATCCCATTTTTCACTTTCCGCTATGAGAAAATTGACCAGATTCGTCATCATTGTCTGTTCCGTGCTCGCACTCAACGCCTGCATTGCCGGCAGGTATATGTCCAACTACGCCCTCACTCCCTCCCCGCACGGCATCGACGATATTGAGCGGACCCGCCACAAGGCGGACTCCCTGATGCCCGGCAGCACGGCCTGGTACGACGGGCTCAAGGCCCGGGGCATCCTGAAAGACACCGTCATCGCGGGTTATCGCGATTTCAAGGTGCACGCCTGCTACGTGCCCGCCAAAGATCCCGCCACGGCCCAGGGCACCGCCCTCGTCGTGCACGGCTACGGCGACAACCACATCGTGTTCCTGTACCTGGTGAGAATGTACCGGGACGATTTAAACTACAACGTCCTGTTCCCGGATCTGCAGTATCACGGCTATTCCGAGGGCGACCACGTCCAGATGGGCTGGTATGACCGCCTGGACATCGAGAAATGGATCCCCGTGGCGCACGACATCTTCCAGGATGATTTCATGGTCCTGCACGGCGTGTCCATGGGTGCCGCCACCGTCATGATGACCAGCGGCGATCCCCTGCCCGGGTATGTCCGCTGCTTCGTGGAGGACTGCGGCTACGCTTCCGTGATGGAACAGCTCGACGCCACCCGCAAGCAGAGTTTCGCCATCATTCCGCCGGTCGTACTCCGGAGCGCCAGCAAAGTCACCCGGAAAAAGTACGGCTGGGACTTCCAGGAAGCATCTTCGGTCCTGCAGCTGGCCAAGTGCGACCGCCCGATGCTCTTCATCCACGGCGACGCCGACGACTTCGTGCCTTTCTCGCACCTGCAGAAGTGCTATGACGCCAAGACCCACGGCTACAAGGAAATGTGGGCCGCCCCCGGCGCCGTCCACGCCAACTCCTTCGCCAAGCATCCCGAGGAATACAAGCAGCACGTCCGCGTCTTCCTGGCGAAAGTCAAAACCATGTATTAGCGCTGCTGGACCGGTGCAAGCCGGAACGGAACCGCCCCCCGAAAGCTTAAAAATGAACCCTGTCGGGAAAAAGCATTCGGGGGGCAGTTGCCGTTCCGGCGCTTGCTGTTTCAGCGTCTGCTACAGCGTCCGCTTGATCTCGACGATCTGGAAGCCTTCGATCATGTCGCCTTCCTTGATGTCGTTGTAGCCGGCGATGGACATGCCGCACTCCTTGCCGGAGATGACCTCCTTGACGGAGTCCTTGCCGATCTGCAGGGAGCCCAGCTCGCCGGTGTAGATCACGATGCCGTCGCGGATCAGGCGCACCTTGCACTTCTGGACCATCTTGCCGTCGCGCATGATACAGCCGGCGATCGTACCGACCTTGCTGATGCGGAAGATCTGCTTGACCTCGGCCGTAGCGATGACCTCTTCCTTCTTCTCCGGCTCGAGCATGCCCTCGATACCGTCCTTGACTTCGTTGATACAGTCGTAGATGACGGAGTAAAGGCGGATCTCGATGCCTTCCCGTTCGGCTGCCTTGCGGGCCTCCGTCGTAGGACGCACCTGGAAGCCGACGATCACGGCGTCGGAAGCCTCGGCCAGCAGGACATCGGACTCGGAGATGCCGCCCACGGCCTTGTGGATGACATTGACGCGGACATTCTCGGTGGAGAGCTTGATGAGGGAATCGGACAGGGCCTCCACGGAGCCGTCCACATCGCCCTTGACGATGATGTTGAGCTCCTTGAAGTTGCCGATGGCGATGCGCCGGCCGATCTCCTCGAGGGTCATGTGCTTCTGCGTCTTGATGCCCTGGATGCGGATGAGCTGCTCACGCTTGGTGGCAATGTTCTTGGCCTCGCGCTCGTCGGCCATCACGTTGAACTTTTCGCCCGCAGCGGGCGCACCGTTCAGACCGAGCACGGACACCGGCGTGGAAGGACCGGCCTCGGTAATCTTCTGTCCGCGTTCGTTGAACATGGACTTCACGCGGCCGTAGAAACTGCCGCACAGCATCACGTCGCCCGGGTGGAGCGTTCCTTCCTGGATGAGGACGGTGGCGAGATAGCCCCGGCCCTTGTCCAGCGAGGACTCGATCACGGCGCCCACGGCCTTCTTGTCCGGGTTGGCCTTGAGTTCCAGCAGGTCGGTCTCGAGGAGGACCTTTTCCAATAACTTGTCCACATTGATGCCCTGCTTGGCGGAAATCTCCTGGCACTGGTATTTGCCGCCCCAGTCCTCCACGAGGATGTTCATCTCGGAGAGCTGTCGGCGTATCGTGTCGGGATTGGCTCCCGGCTTGTCGATCTTGTTGATGGCGAACACCATCGGGACATTGGCCGCCTGCGCATGGTTGATGGCCTCGATGGTCTGGGGCATCACGGCGTCGTCGGCCGCCACGATGATGATCGCGAGGTCGGTGAGCTGTGCGCCGCGGGCACGCATGGCCGTAAAGGCTTCGTGACCCGGGGTATCGAGGAAGGTGATGCGCCGGCCGTCGGGCAGTTTGACATTGTACGCACCGATGTGCTGGGTGATGCCGCCCGCCTCGCCCGCAATGACGTTGGACTTGCGGATGTAGTCAAGCAGGGAGGTCTTGCCGTGGTCCACGTGACCCATCACCGTGATGATCGGCGGACGGGGCTTGAGATCCTCGGGCTTGTCGGCCTCCTCGTTGCTGTTGATCTCCTCGGAAATCTCGGCCGTCACGAATTCGACTTCGTAGCCGAACTCCTCGGCCACGAGCACGAGGGTCTCCGCATCGAGACGCTGGTTGATGGACACCATCAGACCCAGGCTCATGCAGGCGCCGATGACCTTCACCACCGGGGTGTTGTTCATCAGGGTGGCCAGGTCGTTGACCGTCACGAACTCGGTGACTTTCAGCACCTTCTGCTCGGCCATCGCCTCGGCCATCTCCTCCTGCGTGCGCTGGGCGGCGGCTTCGCGCTTCTCCTTGCGGTACTTGGCGCCGAAGTTGTTCTTCTTGCCCTCGTTCATCTTGGCGTAGGTCTCCTTGACCTGCTTCTGGATCTCCTTCTGGAGCTCCTCCTGCTGGGCCTCGGTGAGCGCCGGCTTGAAGCGGTCGCGGTCGCGCTTGCGACCCCTGCCCGAAGACTGCTGCTGCGCCTGCTGGCGCGGCTCCTTCTTGGGGTTCTTCTCGATGTTGGCGCCGGCCTTGGCCACATCCACCTTCTGCGTGCCCTTGCTGATGCGCTCGCGTTTCTTGGGTTTGCGGTCAAACTGGCTCAGGTCGATCTTGCCGACGACCTTGAGGGCGCTGCCGTCATCCTCGGATGCGGTCGGAACGGCAGGTCCCTCCGCCACGGGAGCCGGTTGGGACACGGACGGTGCCTCAGGCTCTTCTTCCGCCGGTTCCGGTTCCGGCTGAGGCTCCGGCTCTTCCGGGGCCTGTTCCACGACAGGGGCCGGCTCCGGCTCCTCCGGGACCTGTTCCATGACAGGGGCCGGCTCCGGCTCTTCCGGGACCTGCTCCACGACGGGTTCGGGCGTCTGTTCGACAAGCGGCTGAGCCTCCGGCTTCTCCGCCGGGACCGTCTCCTTCTTGGCGTTGATGAAAGTGGTCGACTTGATGATCGTCTCCTGCTCGGGCTCCTCCTCCTCGGCCTCGTCACGGGCCTGGCGGCGGCTGTTCTTCTCAAGGATTTCGGTGATCTTGACCTCTACCTTGTCGGCGGCCTGCTTCAACTCAAGATCCTTGCCAAACTGCCTGGCAATGGCGGGCATATGCTCGTCGGAAACTTTAGCATTGGGATTGGCATCCACCTCGACACCCTGTTTTTGGAGGAAATCCACCAGGTCGTCGAGGCCGATGTTGAACTGTCTGAGTAATTTATTGAGTCTGATTTCTGCCATTCTGTCTAGTCTTCGAATTCTGCTTTCAAGATATTGCGGACTTCCTCCACGGTCTCGTCCTCGAGGTCGGCGCGTTTGGCGATGTCTTCGGGATCGAGGGCGAGCACACCCTTGGCGGTGTCGCAGCCGATCGCTTCCAGACGGTCGATGATCCACTGGTCGATGACATCGGAGAACTCGCTCAGCAGGACATCTTCCTCCTCGCTGCTCTCACCCTTCGGAAGTTCGCGGTATACCTCGATTTCGCGATCCACCAGCATGCCGGCCAGCTGGATGTTGACACCGTGACGGCCGATACCCTTGCTGACCTGGTCGGGCTGCATGAACACCTTCACCTTGTCGTCCGGTCCATCTCCCATCTCGATGTAGGATACCACGGCCGGATTCAAGGCACGCTGGATCATCAGCTTGGGATTCTGCGACCACTGGATCACGTCGATATTCTCATTGCGCAGCTCGCGCACGATGCCCATGATGCGACCGCCCTTGACACCGATACAGGCGCCGATCGGATCGATCCGGTCGTCATAGGACTCGACGGCCACCTTGGCACGCTCACCGGGCACGCGGACCACTTTTTTGACCGTGATCAGACCGTCGGAGATCTCGGGCACTTCCTGCTCGAAAAGGCGTTCCAGGAATTCGTTGGACACACGGCTGAGGGTAATGTACGGCGTGGTATTGTTTTTCATTTCCACGCTCTTGATGACCGCGCGGACGGAGTCGCTCTTCTTGAAGCGCTCGCCGGGGATCTGTTCGTTCTTGGGGATGTGCAGTTCGTTTCCGTCCTCGTCGAGAATCAGCACTTCCTTGGACCAGGTCTGATAGACCTCGCCATAGAAAAGCTCGCCCACCTTCTCCGAGTACTTCTTGAACACGTTCGCCTTCTCGATGTCCATGATACGGCCCTGGAGATTCTGGCGGATGTTCAGGATGCCGCGGCGGCCGAAAGCGGCCAGCGGCAGGATCTTCGCGTACTGGTCGCCGATCTCGTAGTCGTCGGCGTCGCCGCCGTCCTCGCGTATCCCGTCGAGGGTGATCTCCGCGTTCGGGTTCTCCACCTCCTCGACCACGTCGAAATTCTGGTAGATCTCGCAGGTTCCCTTGTCCACGTTGACGATCACGTCGAAGTTGTCGGACGAGCCGTAGGTCTTCGCGATCTGCGTCAGGAAAACGTCCTTGAGGACCTGCATCATCACGGGCCGGTCGATGTTCTTTTCCTCCTTGAAGTCCTTGAAGGCATCAATGAGAGTGATTACTTTTTCTTTCTTTTCCATTTATGTGTCTATTCATTTATATCCTTGAGCATGGCATCCGCCTCGGCGGCGTCGATCCCCACGGAACCGACGGTGAGGGCGTAATCTTCGATGTTGCGGTCGAAGGCGGCGAGCACCGCCCGGTGGACATACTCGCAGTCGGCGAGCTCCACGTCGGCGCCGGCCTTGTCAATCGTGACTTCAAATACGTTGTCGTCGTCGTTGAACATGATGTCCACGAGGGAGCAGCCGCGCTCCAGTACGGCCTTCTCCACTACTTTTTCAAATGCTGATCTGTCCATATTCCAATAAAAAGGAAGACCTCGACCGGGGTCTTCCATCTCGTTCACGGATGCAAATATACGTATTATTATCTAAATCTGCAAAAAGAATTGTCATTTCCCGCCCGCAGGCGGGATGCGGGAAGCGACTTCCAGACTTCCCCGGGGCTGCAAAACGGCGGATGCCGGACCCGTTTTACAACGGCTGCCGATAAGATCCAGCGATGCAGGGCCTTCGTTGAAGAGCAGATCCATGACCGAAAGGTTGGGAAGGAACCCATGCCTGTCGGAAAATACTTGATAATAGGGCCGGTCGGCCCCCAGCTCCTGCAGGATGGCGTTCGGGCGCTTGGGGTGGATGTCCACGTGCTCCGCGGCAAAGCTTTCGGTC
>JAAYCA010000024.1 GCA_012744435.1 Bacteroidales bacterium | reverse complement strand
TAGCGGAATGTCGCCCGGTCCAGGGTGGTCGTGTTCTCGAGGTGGAGGTTGGGCTGGATGGCCCGGCTGGGCGGGATGTGCATCTCGGTCATGGTGATGTTGCCGCTCCCGGGCACGCAGTCCCCGGAATTGATGTAGTGGAAAGGCAGCTGGAGACCGGCCTCCAGGGTGTTGTGCAAGCCGATCTGCCAGCTCAGGTCTGCCCGCAGCCCCGTTTCCCGAACGAACGAGGAATAGTCGAAGATGGCGTAGTTGTAGTTGGCGTGGAGGCCGAACCGGTAGCGGGAGTAGTACAGGGCTACGTTGGACTGCAGGGAAGGGGAAAAGTCGTGCCGCCACTTCAGGGAAACGGTCCTGTTGGAATACTCGAAGGCCGACAGGCGCAGGCCGTACTGCAGCAGGGCTCCGGCGATCTTGTCGCCACCGGAGAAAGCGTTCAGGGACAGGCGGTCGCGTCCGGAAGCGAGCCAGCTCAGCTTGGCGTTAATATCGAAGAAGCGCAGCGTGGTCCCCCCGGGGAGTTCCCTGATGAAGGGAAATGCCAGGTCAATCAGCGACCTTCTGGCGCTCACGCTATAGCTTAGCTTGTCCGGGACGACGGGCCCTTCGAGATGGACCTTGGATGAGACCAGCCCGATGGTGGCGTTGCCGCCGCGGCGCGTCAGGTTGCCGTCACGGGTGTTCGCCTCCAGGACGGAGGAGATCCGTCCGCCGTAGCGGGCCGGGAAATCCCCTTTGTAGAGTTCCGTCATGCCCAGGACGTCGTCATTGAATATGGAGATGAAACCGAAAACGTGTCCGGCGCAATAGATGGGCGTTCCGTCCAGCAGGATGAGATTCTGGTCCACCTGTCCGCCCCGGACGGAGAAGCCGGCGGCGCCGTCGCTGGGAGACTGCACGCCGGGGAGCATCTGGATGACCTTGAGGATGTCCCGCTCGCCCATGAGGGCGGGAACGTGCCGGACCACGCCTGCATCCAAGGACGCAAGTCCCGTCTGCGGCTGCGCCAGGCGCTCCGCCTTTGACCCGGCCGCGACGACTGCGGCGTCCAGCCGGTAGATGCGGCCGGACAGGCTGTCCGTCTGGGCGAAGGAGGCCGGACCGAAGAGCGGGAGCAGGCACGACAGGGTCAGCAGGAAGCGTCTCATCAGCTGGTGGGTTGTGCCTGTTCGTCATAATGCCTGTCGAACTCCCCGACGACCACCGGGTCCGCGATCAGCACGCCCAGTTCGTGGTTGAGCTTGAAGGACAGGAAATCCAGGATGTAGGAGCTGACCATGAGGTACTGCCCGTCGACGGAAACGGCCTTCTCATGGTGGAAACGGCTCGGGTGGATGATCAGCTTGAAATAGCCTTTCTTCGCCAGCCGCCAGGCGGAGCGCAGCAGCGATTCCAGGATGGTCGTGGAGATCGTATCTTCCCGGAAGACATAATACTCCATGAAGATGTATTTCTCCGCAGCGCGGATGTCCTCGAGCAGGGCATCATAGAATAGGCTGGCGTCGTCGAAACCCATGATCAAGTCGAAAGAAAAATTTTTCAAAGATAGTGAAAACCCCATCCGATTACAAAGAATGACAGGTGCGAATGGGTCATAAACCTGCGTGATTTTCATAAGATATTAAGTATGAGGCGTTTTGAATTTGTCTTCCTCTGTCTGCCGGCCCCACTTTGTCCCGCCTGGCGGGACCCTGTCCAATAGACGCCGGAGCATCCGCCGGCGTCCCGGAAACTATTGCATGTCTTCCGGGATTTGCTATCTTTGCAGTTACGGTTAGAAACAGACAAGTATGAAACGGTTGGTAGTAAAAATCGGCACCAATGTCCTGACTCGCCGCGACGGCACCCTGGACGTGACGCGCGTCTCTGCGCTCGTGGACCAGGTGGTCGGCCTGCGCAAGGCCGGTTATGCGGTGGTCATCGTGAGCTCGGGTGCCGTGGCGTGCGGGCGCACGGAGCTGCGCATGGACGACGATCTGGACGGTGTCGCGCAGC
>JAAYCA010000023.1 GCA_012744435.1 Bacteroidales bacterium | reverse complement strand
GTGTCGAACGCCAGCGCGGTCACGAGCAGGGCGAGGGTGGAGTCGAGGCCGCCGGACACGCCGATGACGGCCTTTTTGCAGCGGATGTGCTCCAGGCGTGTCGTCAGGCCCGCTACCTGCGCGGCGAGGATCTCGCGGCAGCGCATGCCGAGCGCTTCCGGATCGCCCTGCGGGACGAAAGGATGCGGCTCTACGTAGCGCAGCAGCTTCGCTTCGAAATCCGTCGGGGCGGCGTCTCCGGTTTCTTTCATGAGGTACTGGATGGCGTAGGCAGGTATAGGTCCTTCCAGGCTGAAGCTATGCTCCTTGGCCCGGAGGGTCTCCATGCGCTGGATATCGACGTCGGCCATGATATAACGGCTTCCGCGTGCGAAACGCTCGCCCTCGGCGAGCAGGGAGCCGTTCTCATAGATGAGGGAGGATCCGGCCCAGACGAGGTCCTGGGTGGACTCGCCTTCGGCGCAGGAGGCATATACATAGGCGGCGTAGAGCCGGGAAGAGGTCGCGCTGACCAGACTCTTGCGGTATTCGTGCTTGAAGAGGTAGTCGTTGCTGGCGGAGAGGTTCAGGATCAGTTGCGCTCCTGCCAGGGCTGCCAGCGAGCAGGGGGGGACGGGGACCCAGAGGTCCTGGCAGAGCTCGATGGCGGCCGTCGCGTCGCCGATGCGGAAGAGCTGGCGCGTGCCGAGCAGGAGCTCGTCCTGCCCCGCATAGCGGATGCGTGCACCGGCGGGGGACAGCACCCGGGCGGAGGCGAACCAGCGCGGCTCATAGAATTCGCTGCTGCCGGCGAGGTAGGTTTTCGGGACGATGCCCAGAATCTTGCCTCCGCGAATGGCTACGGCACAGTTGAAGAGCCGGCCGGCATGGCGTACGGGGGCGCCGACGACGATCATTGGCGCCAGTTTTGCGCTGGCGGCGGCAATCTCCGCCACAGCTGCCTCCGCATCGGCGAGCAGGCGGTTCTGTCCGAACAGGTCGGCACAGGTGTAGCCGGTCACGCTCAGTTCCGGGAATACGACGACGGAGGCTTGCTGCCTGTCCGTCTGTTCGCAAAGCCGGAGGATTTCCCGGGCATTCGCCGCCGGGTCGGCAACGTGCACGCGCGGCATCGCGGCCGCTACACGGATCAATCCAAGGTGCTTCATAAGCGCAAAGATAAGTTTTTTTTACCTTATATATACCAGAAAAAATCCGAATGAAAAAAATTTAAAAAACTCTTGTTTTCTTGATTTTTCTTCGTAAATTGCAGTCGAATTTTTGGTTTAGTAGTAGTGGCACACGCCTTTTATAATCAGCAGCAGAATCAGCAGTCCCAGTCCAATCAGGTCCGGGTTGTTTCTGTGTGCATATAAGTCCAGCCGTATGCGGCACGTTATAGGTAGAAACAAATATTAGATAGTACAGAGGCTGGTCCCGAGAGGATCAGCCTCTCTCTTTGTCTGAAAGTAGTTAGTTAATCATATAGTGTTATTGTTATGGACAGATTTGATTTAGTCAAGGAATCTTTCGAACGGAAAGAAGTTCCGGCAGAAGTCCCCGCAGGCAAGACTTCCGAGTATTTCGGCGAACTCGTATTCGACCGCAAGAAAATGTGCAAGTATCTCGACGCTGAGAGTCTGAACGCCTTGCTTGACTGCATCGAGGGCGGGCATGCCCTCGACCGCAAGACTGCCGACGGCGTGGCCCGGGGCATGAAGGAATGGGCCATGGAGCACGGTGTGACCCACGTCACCCACTGGTTCCAGCCGCTGACCGAAGGCACTGCGGAGAAGCATGATTCCCTGATCGACTACGATGGCAAGGGCGGTGTAATCGAAACTTTCGACGGCAAGATGCTTGCCCAGCAGGAGCCGGACGCCTCGTCCTTCCCCAGCGGCGGCATCCGCGCCACGTTCGAGGCGCGCGGCTATACTGCATGGGATCCGACCTCCCCGGTCTTCATCCTGGACGACACCCTCTGTATCCCGACCGTTTTCATATCCTATACCGGTGAGGCCCTGGACTACAAGACCCCCCTCAAGAAGGCCCTCAAGGCCGTCAGCGATGCGGCGGTCCCTATCTGCAAATTCTTTGACCCGGGCGTGAGCAAGGTCTATTCCTATCTCGGGTGGGAGCAGGAATACTTCCTCGTGGACGAGGCCCTCTACGCCGCCCGCACGGACCTGATGATCACCGGCCGCACCCTGTTCGGACACAATTCTTCCAAGAACCAGCAGCTGGACGACCATTATTTCGGCGCCATTCCGACACGTGTGGCGTCCTTCATGCGTGACCTTGAAGTGGCCGGCCACCGTCTCGGCATTCCGATCAAGACGCGCCACAACGAGGTGGCTCCCAACCAGTTCGAGCTCGCTCCTATCTATGGCGAGACCAACCTGGCCAACGACCAGAACCAGATCGTCATGAACCTCATGGGCCGCATCGCGCGCAAGCACGGTTTCGTGGTGCTCCTGCACGAGAAGCCTTTTGCCGGGGTGAACGGTTCGGGCAAGCACAACAACTGGTCGCTCGGGACGGACACGGGGGCGCAGCTGCTGGCTCCCGGCAAAGATGCCATGGGCAACCTTCAGTTCGTCACCTTCTTTGTCAATGTCCTGGCAGCCGTGCAGAAGCACAACGCCTTGCTGAAAGCCTCCATCGCGAGCGCGACCAACGCCCACCGCCTGGGCGCCAACGAAGCGCCGCCCGCCATCGTGTCCGCCTTCCTCGGCCGCACGATGACCGGGGTGCTCCACAAGCTGCTCGAACTCCCGTCCGACACCCCGATCGAGATCGCGGGCAAGAAGGGCAAGAGCGTGGGCCTGGTGGAGATCCCCGAGATCTTCCTGGACAACACCGACCGCAACCGCACTTCGCCGTTCGCCTTCACCGGCAACCGTTTCGAGTTCCGCGCCGTCGGCTCCTGCGCCAACTGTGCGGGCGCGATGACCACGCTCAATGCCGCCGTGGCCGAGCAGCTCATCGATTTCAAGGCGGCCGTGGACAAGGAAATCGCCGCCGGCAAGAAGACCAACGTGGCGATCATGGATACGCTGAAACCCATCATCAGGTCGATCATCGACGTCGTCTGTTTCGATGGCAACGGCTACACCGAGGAGTGGAAGGCGGAGGCCAAACGCCGCGGCCTCGATGTGGAGACCAATGTGCCCAGGATGTTCTGCGAGTTCACCAAGCCTGCCGCGCTGGAGATGTTCACCAAGACCGGCGTCTATACTGAGAAGGAATTGGAGGCCCGCAACGAGGTGAAGTGGGAGACCTATACCAAGAAAGTCCAGATCGAGTCCCGCGTGATGGTCCGGATGGCGCTCAACCACATCATCCCGGCCGCGCTCGAGTACAAGGCCAGGCTCCTGCAGGAGGTGACCCTCGCGAAAGGCATCTACGGCAATCTCGACAACTGCACCACCGAAATGGCCATCCTCGGCGACATCAACAAGTATGTGGAGGACGTACGCATCAAGGCTACGGCGATGCGTGAGGCCCGCAAGGCGGCCAACATGATCGGGAACGACTACGAACGCGCCCTCGCATATCACGAGATCGCCGAGAGTTTCTCCGCGCTGCGTTATCCCATCGACAAGCTCGAGGAGCTCGTGGACAACAAGGCCTGGCCGCTCCCGAAATATCGCGAACTGTTGTTTATCAGCTAGTTAGCCTATGAAATCCGGTCTATATGATCCGGCATCGGAACACGATGCCTGTGGGGTTGGTATGGTCGTTAACATCCGTGGCGACAAGACCCATGAGCTGGTGGACAACGCCCTGACGGTGCTCGAGAACATGAGCCACCGCGGCGCCGAGGGAGCCGACGGAAAAACGGGTGACGGTGCCGGCATCATGGTTCAGATTCCCCATGAGTTCATTCTCCTTCAGGGAATTCCCGTCCCGGAAAAGGGCCGCTACGGCACCGGCCTGGTGTTCCTGCCCCGGGAGGCCGCCAAGCGGGAGCGAATCCTGGATTGCATCCGCAACGAAGTCGAACGCGAAGGCTGCGTGCTCAGCCATATCCGCGAGGTGCCGGTCAACGCCGGCTGCCTCGGCGAGGAAGCGGCCAGGAGCGAGCCCTATACGGTTCAGCTCTTCGTGACCAGTGCGGAATTCATGGAAGAGCCGGACCTGGAGCGCAAGCTCTATCGCATCCGCAAGCATGTCGAGCGGATGGGAGAGGACGGCTACATATGCTCGCTGTCCACCCGGAACATCGTGTACAAGGGCATGCTGACCAGCCGCCAGCTGCGCGAATACTATACGGACCTGACAAGCCAGTGGTTCACGAGCGCGATGGCCATCGTCCATTCCCGCTTCTCGACGAACACGTTTCCCCAGTGGAGCCTGGCGCAGCCCTTCCGGATGCTCTGCCACAACGGCGAGATCAACACCATCCGCGGCAACCGGAGTTGGATGCAGGCCCGTCAGAGCGTGCTCAATTCGGGTGCGCTGGGCGACATCAGCGATCTCACGCCGATCGTACAGCCTGACATGAGCGACTCCGCCAGTCTGGACAATGTTCTGGAATTCCTGACCCGGAGCGGTCTCAGCCTGCCTCAGGCCGTCTCCGTGCTGATGCCGGAGAGTTTCGACGAGACGAACCCGATCTCAGAGGAGCTGCGTGCGTTCTATGAGTATCATTCCATCCTGATGGAGCCTTGGGACGGACCGGCAACGCTGCTCTTCAGCGACGGACGCTACGCCGGCGGCATTCTGGACCGCAACGGCCTGCGTCCCGGACGCTACACCATCACCAAGCGCGGCTTCCTGGTCGTGGCGAGCGAGGTGGGCGTATTGGATTTCGACCCGACGGAGATCGAGTGCAAGGGCCGGCTGGAGCCCGGCAAGATGCTGCTCGTCGACACCAAGGAAGGCAAGATCTGGTACGACGCGCAGATCAAGGAGCAGTTGGCCTCGGAACAGCCTTACCGCAAGTGGCTCTCTGCCGGACGCATCCAGCTGGAGGACCTGCACAGCGGCCGCAAGATCGAGCACAACGAAGCCGATCTGCTGCACAAGGAGATCCTCTTCGGCTGCACCGCCGAGGACATCGAGAATTCTCTCAAACCGATGTGCGAACGCGGCATCGAGCCGACTTCCTCGATGGGCAACGACACCCCGCTGGCCGTGCTCACGGAGCGGCCGCAGAGCTTCTTCAACTATTTCCGGCAGCAGTTCGCCCAGGTGACCAACCCGCCGATCGACTCCATCCGGGAACAGATGGTGATGTCGCTGTTCGAGTACATCGGACGCGTGGGTACGGGCATCCTGACCCCGGATGAGGACAACTGCAAGATGGTGCGCCTGCCTCACCCGATCCTGACCAATACCCAGCTGGACCTGCTCTGCAACATCCGTTACAAGGGCTTCCACACCGTCAAGCTGCCGATGCTCTTCGAGTGTGCGGCCGACAGGGCTTCCGCGGCGTCCAACCTGCGGCGGGCCCTCTCGGATCTCTGCCAGAAGGCGGAGAAGTGCGTGGACGACGGTGTGAACTATATCATCCTGTCCGACCGCGACGAAGACGAGACGCATGCGCCCATCCCTTCGCTGCTGGCCGTCAGCGCGGTGCACCACCATCTGATCGCGACCGGAAAGCGGGTGCAGACGGCGTTGATCGTCGAGAGCGGGGAGATCCGCGAGACGATGCATGCCGCGCTGCTGCTCGGCTACGGCGCTTCCGCCATCAACCCGTACCTCTCCTTCGCCATCATCTCGAGCCTGGCGCACGGCGGCAAGATCCAGCTCAACTATGCCACGGCCCGCACGAATTACATCGAGGCGATGAAGAAGGGTCTGCTGAAGATTATGGCCAAGATGGGTATTTCCACGATCCGCTCTTATCGCGGGGCCAAGATTTTCGAAAGCATCGGCCTGGACGAGAGCCTGTTGCGCGAGTATTTCGGCACGGAACGCTCGACCATCGGCGGCATCGGCCTGGAGACCATCGCCCGCGATGCGATGAGCTTCCACGCGCAGGCGTATGCCGATGCGCGGAGCATGGATTTCCTGCCCAACGTGGGGCAGTTCCATTACCGCAAGGGAGGCATTCCCCATGCATGGAACCCGGAGACCATCTCTTCGCTGCAGATTGCGACGCGCCTGGGCAGCTACAGGAAATACAAGGAATTCACCGCCGCCGTGGATGGCAAGACGGACCTGCTTTTCCTGCGTGACCTGCTGGATTTCAAGCGGGGAACGCCCGTTCCGGTCGACGAGGTGGAGCCCGTCGAGGCGATCGTGAAACGCTTCGTGGTGGGCGCCATGAGCTTCGGCGCCCTGAGCATCGAGGCCCACGAGGCCATCGCCCTGGCGATGAACCGGCTCGGCGCCCGTTCCAACACGGGCGAGGGCGGCGAGGACAACGAGCGATACCACGGCGGGGTGGACGGCGTGTCGCTGTCCAGCAAGACCAAACAGGTGGCTTCCGGACGCTTCGGCGTCACGGCGGAATACCTCGTCAACGCCGAGGAGATCCAGATCAAGGTCGCGCAGGGCGCCAAGCCCGGCGAAGGCGGCCAGCTGCCGGGATTCAAGGTCAACGCCATCATCGCGAAGACCCGCAACTCCATTCCGGGCATCTCGCTGATCTCCCCGCCGCCCCACCACGATATCTATTCCATCGAGGACCTTTCGCAGCTGATTTTCGACCTGAAGAACGTTAATCCGTCCGCTGCCATCAGCGTCAAACTGGTGTCGGAAAGCGGAGTGGGAACGGTCGCGGCCGGTGTGGCGAAGGCCAAGGCGGACCTGATCGTCATTTCCGGGGCCGAGGGCGGCACCGGCGCCTCCCCGGCGTCTTCGATGCGCTTTGCGGGAATCAGTCCGGAAATCGGTTTGTCCGAAGCGCAGCAGACGCTGGCGCGCAACGGCTTGCGCAGCCAGGTCCGCCTGCAGGTGGACGGCCAGTTGAAGACCGGCCGCGACATCATCCTGATGTCGCTGCTGGGCGCGGACGAGTTCGGCTTCGGCACCCTGCCGCTGATCGTACTCGGCTGCGTGATGATGCGCAAGTGCAGTCTGAACACCTGTCCTACGGGCGTCGCCACGCAGGACCCCGAGCTGCGCAAACACTTCCTCGGCAAGGCCGATTATCTCGTCAATTATTTCACTTTCCTGGCCCGGGAGGTGCGGGAGTACCTCGCCGAGATGGGCTATACGAAACTGTCCGATATCGTCGGGCACACCGAATTGCTTTTCCGGAAGCCGGTCGATCCTTCGTCCAAGGCGGCGCAGGTCGACCTGTCCCGCGTCCTGTTCCGGGAAGACGCGTCGTGCGGCTGGTCGGGCGCTCCCTTCCATACACTTCCGCCCGTACGCGACCTGGAGATCATCAAGGCGGCCCAGCCGGCCATCGAGTGGAAGGAGGAGATCAGCCTCGAATATCCGATTGCCAACACCGACCGGGCCGTCTGCACGATGCTCAGCGGTCGGATTGCCTCCAAGTACGGCGCCGTAGGTCTGCCGGATTCGACCCTGAACATCAAGTTCAAGGGTTCTGCCGGCCAGAGTTTCTGCGCATTCCTCGCCGCCGGCGTGAACGTGCGCCTGGAAGGCGAGGCCAACGACTATGTCGGCAAGGGCCTGAGCGGTGGCCGGGTGGCCATCCGGCCGTCTGCGCGTGCCGCTTTCAAGGCGGAGGACAATATCATCGCGGGCAACACCTGCCTCTACGGCGCCACGGGCGGAGAGATGTACATCGCAGGCCGCGCGGGCCAGCGATTCGCGGTCCGCAACTCCGGCGCCAAGGCCGTCGTGGAAGGTGCCGGAGACCATTGCTGCGAGTATATGACGGGCGGACGCGTGGTCGTCCTGGGGCCCGTGGGGCGCAATTTTGCCGCAGGCATGTCCGGCGGCGTGGCCTACGTCCATGACCCGACCCACGTGTTCGACTATTACTGCAACCTCGACATGGTCGAAATCTCCCTGGTGGACGACAAGCTCGACCGCAAGGAACTGCACGAGCTGATCCGCCAGCATTATCTCTACACCGGGTCCAGCCTGGCGCGGACGATGCTGGACGACTGGTCGCGCGCCGTGGACGATTTCATCAAGGTCATCCCGATCGAATACAAGCACGTCCTCGAGCAGGAACGCCTGCGCAGCCTGGCAGAGAAGGTGCAGCATCTCCAAATCCAATATTGACGCCTTATGGGAGATTATAAAGCATTTCTGACGATACCCCGCAAGGAGGCCGGCTACCGGCCGGTGCGTGACCGCATCCAGGATTTCGGGGAAGTGGAACAGACGCTCAACGAGGGAGACCGCCGCCTGCAGTCGTCCCGCTGCATGGATTGCGGCGTGCCCTTCTGCAACTGGGCCTGCCCGCTGGGCAACCGCCCGCCGGAGTGGAACGACGCCGTCTACAAGGGGGATTTCGAGCTGGCCTACCGCCTGCTCAGCGCGACCAACGACTTTCCGGAGTTCACCGGGCGCGTATGCCCGGCCCTCTGCGAGAAGGCCTGTGTGCTGAATCTCACGCTGCACGAGCCGACGACCAACCGCGAGAGCGAGGCCGCCATCACGGAGATTGCCTTCCGCGAGAATTTCGTCCGTCCCGTCCAGCCCGGGCGCAACGGCCGCAAGGTGGCCGTCATCGGCGCGGGCCCTGCGGGTCTGGCCGCCGCCAATCAGCTGAACCGCAAGGGCTACGCCGTAACGGTCTTCGAAAAGAATGAGAAAGCGGGCGGACTGCTGCGCTTCGGCATTCCGAATTTCAAACTGAACAAGACGGTGATCGACCGGCGCATCTCGCTGATGGAGCAGGAAGGAATCTGCTTCCGATACGGCGAAGAAGTGGCGCCGGATGCGCTGCCGAAGGGATTCGATGCTTACGTTATCGCTACCGGCACCCCGACGGCGCGCGACCTGAGCGTGCCCGGACGGGAGTTGAAGGGCGTTTATTTCGCGCTGGAGCTGCTCGCACAGCAGAACCGCATCCTCTATGGGGCGGAAGTGGATGCCGCGCAGCGCATCAGCTGCAAGGGCAAGGACGTCCTGGTCATCGGCGGCGGCGACACCGGGTCCGACTGCATCGGCACGGCGCACCGCCAGGGCTGCAAGTCGGTGATGCAGATCGAGATCATGCCCAAGCCGCCCGTGGGTCCGGATGATCCTGCGAATCCCTGGCCCAACTGGCCGCGGACGCTCCGGACTTCTTCTTCGCACGAAGAAGGCTGCGTGCGGCGCTGGAACATCAATACCCTCCGCTTCGTCGGGGACAAGGGCCGCCTGACCGGGGTGGAAATCCAACCCGTCGACTGGGAGCCGGATCCGAAGGGCGGACGCCCGAAGATGGTCCCGGCGGGGGAACCTGAGCTGGTCAAGGCGGACATCGTCCTGCTGGCGATGGGCTTCCTCAAGCCGCAGCTGCCCGAGGTGGGGAAGAATGTCTTCTTCGCGGGCGATGTGCAGAGCGGCGCCTCGCTGGTGGTGCGGGCGATGGCTTCCGGCCACGCCGTCGCGGATGCTCTGGATGCGTATTGTAATAAACAGGATAAATAATGGGTACCAAGTATATTTTCATTACGGGCGGTGTGGTCTCATCCCTCGGAAAGGGCATCATTTCCGCCAGCCTCGGCAAGCTGCTGCAGGCACGCGGGTTCAAGGTCACCATCCAGAAGTTCGACCCTTACATCAACATCGATCCGGGTACGCTCAATCCTTATGAGCACGGAGAGTGCTACGTGACGGCCGACGGCATGGAGACAGACCTGGACCTGGGTCATTATGAACGTTTTACAGGTATCCGCACCACGCGCGGGAATTCCATCACCACCGGCCGCATCTACAAGACCGTCATCGACCGGGAGCGGCGCGGCGACTACCTCGGCAAGACCATCCAGGTCGTCCCCCACATTACCGACGAGATCAAGCGCCGGATGCTGCGCAAGGATGTGAAGGAGGAAGAACTGGATTTTGTCATCACGGAGGTCGGGGGTACCATCGGTGACATCGAGAGCGCTCCCTTCATGGAAGCCATCCGGCAGCTGCGCTGGCAGCTGGGCCGGGACGCCGTGTGCGTGCACCTGACTTATGTGCCTTACCTCAAGGCCGCGGAAGAGCTGAAGACAAAACCCACGCAGCACAGCGTCAAGGAGTTGCAGGGCATGGGCATCCAGCCCGACATCGTGGTGCTGCGCACCGAGCGCCATCTCGACGACGCGCTCCGCATGAAGGTTGCTTCCTTCTGCAACGTGGACCTGGAGTGCGTGGTGCAGAGCGAAGACCTGTCCAGCATCTATGAGGTGCCGGTCAACATGCAGCGGCAGGGGCTGGACGCCGCCATCCTGCGCAAGATCGGCATCCCCGTCGGGGAGACGCCCGCCATGAAGTCGTGGCACGGATTCCTGGAGAAACAGCGCAACGCCACCCGGGAGGTACACGTTGCCCTCGTGGGGAAATACGACCTGCAGGATGCGTACAAGAGTATCCGGGAGAGCCTGAACCTGGCCGGCATCTATCAAGACGTGAAGGTGAAGATCCATTTCATCAACAGCGAGGGTCTCTCCCCGGAGAATGTCGCCGGGCGGCTTGCCGGCATGGCGGGTCTCGTGATCTGCCCGGGTTTTGGCCAGCGGGGGACAGACGGGAAGATCGTGGCTGCAGAATACGCCCGCACGCATGACGTGCCGTGTTTCGGCATCTGCCTGGGCATGCAGATGATGGTGATCGAGTTCGCCCGCAATGTCCTCGGCCTCAAGGATGCGGACAGCAGCGAGATGAATCCGGCCACGCCGCACAACGTCATCGACATCATGGAGGAGCAGAAGAACGTCACGCAGAAGGGCGGGACGATGCGGCTCGGAGAGTATCCCTGCCAACTCCGCCCCGGCAGCCTCGCCTGCGGGGCGTATGGCGGGAAAGACAGCATCCGGGAGCGCCACCGCCACCGCTATGAGTTCAACAACCGCTACCGCGACGATTATGAGAAAGCCGGCATGCAGTGCGTAGGCGTCAATCCGGACGCCGACCTGGTGGAGGTCGTGGAGATCCCGTCCCTTCGCTGGTATCTCGGCACGCAGTTCCATCCCGAGTATTCCTCGACGGTGCTGCATCCGCATCCGCTGTTCGTAAGTTTCATCAAGGCCTGTATCGATCATGGAGCAACTGAAGCATGAGTGCGGCGTGGCGATGATCCGCCTGCTGAAACCGCTGGAACACTATCAGCGGAAATACGGCACGTCCCGCTATGGCCTGGACAAGCTGTACCTGTTGATGGAGAAGCAGCACAACCGCGGTCAGGAGGGTGCCGGACTGGCCTATGTCGACCTGAATGCCGAGGTCGGCACGGAATATATGTTCCGGGAGCGGGCGGAAGGGACGGATGCCATCACGGAGATTTTCAAGCGGATGGACGCTTCGACCGGGGCCCAGCTATACATGGGGCACCTGCGTTATTCCACCACCGGCAAGAGCGGGCTGACCTTCGTCCATCCATTCCTGCGACGCAACAACTGGCGGGCGAAAAACCTCTGCCTGTGCGGCAATTTCAACATGACCAACATCGACGAGGTCTTCCGATTCCTGGTCGGTCAGGGGCAGTCGCCCCGGCTGTATGGCGACGCCTACATCACGCTCGAGCTGATGGGTCACCGGCTGGACCGGGAGGTGGAGCGCCTCTACACCATCGCACGGGAACTGGGCCTGGAAAAAGCGGATATCACGCAGTTTATCGACTCCCATGTCCGGATGGAGAATGTGCTGCGCTCCACGATGCCGCATTTCGACGGCGGCTATGTGATGTGCGGACTCACCGGAAGCGGTGAAATGTTCGCCGTGCGCGATCCCTGGGGCATCCGTCCGGCGTTCTGGTACCAGGACGACGAGGTGGTGGTCGTGGCCAGCGAGCGTCCCGTCATCCAGACGACCTTCGACCTGCAGGCCGACGACATCCGGGAGCTCCGGCCGGGGGAGGCCCTGATCGTCACGAGGCAGGGAGAGATGAAACTGGAAAGGATCCTGCAGACCAAGGCAAATTCCGCCTGCTCGTTCGAGCGCATCTATTTCAGCCGCGGTTCCGACCGGGATATCTACCAGGAGCGCAAGCGTCTGGGCGAGCAGCTGACGGAACCCATCCTGAAGGCTGTCGGCGGCGACGTGGCGCACACGGTCTTTTCCTACATCCCCAACACGGCCGAGGTGGCCTTCTACGGGATGACGGACGGCATCCGGCGGCTCAATCACGATGTGCGCATCGAGAAAGTGGTGTGGAAGGATATCAAGCTTCGCACCTTCATCACCGAGGGCGCGGAGCGCAACGACCTCGCCGCCCACGTCTATGACGTCTCTTACGGCAGCCTAGAGCCGGAGGTGGACAACCTGGTCATCATCGACGACAGCATCGTGCGCGGCACCACCCTGCGGGAGAGCATTTTCAAGATCCTCGACCGCCTGCATCCGCGCAAGATCGTGATGGTGAGCAGTGCGCCCCAGATCCGCTATCCGGACTATTATGGCATCGACATGTCGCACCTGGAGGAGCTCTGCGCCTTCCGGGCCGCCATGGCGCTCCTGCAGGAGAGGGGCATGCAGCAGCTGATTGCCGATACATACCGAGCCTGCAAGACGGATCCCCAGTCAGCCAATCACGTGCAGAACATCTATGCCCCTCTCTCTGTGGAAGAGATCAACGGAAAGATCGTGGAGATGCTTCGCCCGGAAGGCATGCGGACCTCCGTCGAGCTGGTCTTCCAGAGCGTCGAGGGCTTGCACCGAGCCTGCCCGGACCACCCCGGCGACTGGTATTTCACCGGAGATTATCCGACGCCCGGCGGCGTCCGCCTCTGCAACGGGGCATTCGTGGATTATGTGGAAAAGGTACTCGAATTCCAATTGCAACTGTAAGCGGTAGTAATTCTCTAAATAATTAGTAATTAACAACTTGCGAAATCCGTCATTTCGCTTGTCAAGGGGAAGTATTGCCCTTTCGGAAAGAATATGAACGTTAGTGTTATCCAATAGTCAGTAGTGTTATGATGAAAAAAATCGAAGCCATTGTGCGTAAGACGCACTTTGAGGATGTCAAGCAAGCGTTGTTCGACGCCGACATCAACTGGTTCTCTTATTCTGAGGTCAAGGCCATCGGCCAGGACCGGGAGGACCGCATCTACCGCGGTGTGATGTATTCGACCGATGTCATTTCCCGGATCGAGATCACCATCGTATGCCGCGAGCAGTTCGTGGAGCCGGCCATCCAGGCCATCATGACGGCTGCCCGCACGGGCGAAGTGGGTGACGGACGCATTTTCGTCAGTCCCGTCGATGACACCTGGTCCATCCGCACCGGTGAGCACGGCGACACCGTCCTGCGCGACAAAAAGTAGTGTTAGTTTGATAGTAAAACCTTTAAAATGATTACCTTATGGAAGAATTAGCTCTATCCCTCGATACTGTCTGGATGTTGTTGGCCGCGATGTTGGTTTTCTTTATGCAACCGGGATTTGCATTGTGCGAGGCGGGATTCACCCGCAGCAAGAACACGGCGAACATCCTGATGAAGAACTTTGTGGACTTTATGTTCGGCTCCCTGCTGTTCTGGTTGGTCGGTTTCGGCTTCATGTTCGGCAGCGACGGTGCCGGTTTCATCGGTGCGCCCAACTGGGGCGATCTGTCTTTCTATAAAAGTGACCTGCCCGTGGAGGGCTTCCTGATTTTTGAGACCGTCTTCTGCGCCACTTCGGCAACGATTGTGAGCGGTGCGATGGCCGAGCGGACCAAGTTCTCGATGTACCTGCTCTACAGTGCTTTCATCTCGCTGTTCATCTATCCGATCGAGGGTCACTGGACTTGGGGCGGCGGCTGGCTTTCCGAGCTCGGCTTCCACGATTTCGCCGGATCTGCGATCGTCCACAGCGTGGGCGGTGTCCTGGCTCTGATCGGTGCGCTGGCACTCGGCCCGCGGATCGGTAAATATACCTCCGACGGGAAGAGCCGTGCCATCCCCGGCCACAACCTGACGATGGCGGCACTCGGTGTCTTCATCCTCTGGATGGGCTGGTTCGGATTCAACCCGGGTTCGCAGCTGGCCGCCTCCGGCGTGGTGAACCGCACGGCGATCTCCCATGTCTTCCTGACCACCAACCTCGCGGCTGCGGCCGGCGGCGTGGCGACGATGTTCCTGACTTGGATCAAGTATGGCAAGCCCTCGCTTTCCCTGACCCTCAACGGCATCCTGGCGGGTCTGGTCGGCATCACGGCGGGCTGCGATGCCGTTTCCCCGCTGGGTGCTGTCATCATCGGACTGATCTGCGGCATCGCGCTGGTGTATGCCATCGAGTTCGTGGATCATAGACTGCATGTCGACGACCCGGTGGGCGCTTCCAGTGTACACGGTGTCTGCGGTATCCTCGGCACCCTCCTGACCGGCCTGCTGGCCACCGACGGCGGTGTTTTCTATGGTGGCGGCTGGCATTTCTTCGGGGTCCAGTGTCTGGGCATCCTGGTCATCGACCTCTGGGCGGCCGTCTGCGGCGTCCTGCTCTTCTTCGGCATCAAGAAGATCCATGGCCTGCGCGTCGAGCCCCGCGTCGAGGAAGAGGGTCTCGATGTTTACGAGCATGGCGAAAGTTGCTACAGCTAGTTTTAAAAAAAAGGATAGTCATATGTGTGGAATCATTGGTATTTTCAATGTCCGGGAGCAGTCCGAGGCACTGCGCCGGAAGGCGCTGGAGATGAGCCGCAAGATCCGCCATCGCGGACCGGACTGGAGCGGCATCTGGTGCGGCGGAAGCGCTGTCCTGTGCCACGAACGCCTGAGCATCGTGGATCCCGAGTCGGGCGGTCAGCCCCTGGTCTCCCCGGACGGGAAACAGGTGCTGGCGGTGAACGGCGAAATCTACAACCACCAGGAGATCCGCCGCCGCTACGCCGGGAAATACGATTTCCAGACGGGCAGCGACTGCGAGGTCATCCTCGCGCTGTACCGCGACCGGGGGCCGGATTTCCTGGAGGAGCTCAGCGGCATCTTCGCTTTCGCGCTCTATGACGTAGAGCGGGACGCTTTCCTGATCGCCCGGGACCCCATCGGGGTGATCCCGCTGTATATCGGCTTTGACGACGCCGACGGCAAGGTCTATGTAGCCAGCGAGCTGAAGGCGCTGGAAGGGCAGTGCGAGCGCTACGAGCCCTTCCGGCCCGGGCATCTCTACTGGAGCCGCGAGCCCGGGATGAAACGCTGGTACACGCGCGACTGGATGGAGTACGGGGCCGTGGAGGACGGCCCCGCCTCCACCCTGGCCGTGCGGGAGGCGCTGATGGATGCCGTGAAGCGGCAGCTGATGTCGGACGTGCCCTACGGAGTGCTGCTCTCCGGCGGGCTGGATTCTTCGGTGATCTCGGCGATTGCCGAGAAATACAGCGCCATGCGCATCGAGGACGACTCGCGGACGCGTGCCTGGTGGCCGCGCCTGCATTCTTTCGCCGTCGGTCTGAAGGGGGCGCCGGACCTCGAGAAGGCGCGTCGCGTCGCGGAGCACATCGGCACCGTCCATCATGAGATCAACTATACCATCCAGGAGGGCCTGGACGCCATCCGGGACGTGATTTATCATACGGAGACCTATGATGTCACCACCGTCCGCGCTTCTACGCCGATGTACCTGCTCGCGCGGGTGATCAAGTCGATGGGCATCAAGATGGTGCTTTCCGGCGAAGGGGCGGACGAGATTTTCGGTGGTTATCTCTATTTCCACAAGGCACCCAATGCGCGCGCTTTCCATGAGGAGACCGTCCGCAAACTGTCCAAACTGCATCTCTACGATTGCCTGCGGGCCAACAAGAGCCTGTCCGCGTGGGGCGTGGAGGGGCGCGTCCCCTTCCTGGACAAGGAATTCCTGGACGTGGCCATGCGCCTGAACCCGGAAGCGAAAATGTGTCCGGGCGGCACCATCGAGAAGCGGATCGTGCGCGACGCTTTCGCCGACATGCTGCCGGACGAGGTGGCCTGGCGGCAGAAGGAGCAGTTCAGCGACGGCGTCGGCTACGCCTGGATCGACACCCTGAAGCGGATCAGCTCCGAAATCGTTTCCGACGAGCAGATGGCGCACGCCGCGGAGCGTTTCCCGGTCCATCCGCCGCAGTGCAAGGAGGAGTACTGGTACCGCTCGATCTTCGCGGAGCTCTTCCCGAGCGAGAGTGCGGCGCGTTCTGTACCCAGCGAGGCCAGCGTGGCGTGCTCTACCGCCATCGCCCTCGAGTGGGACGCGGCGTTCAAAGGCATGAACGATCCGAGCGGCCGCGCCGTGGCGGGCGTGCATGAGCGGGCTTATTGAGATTTCCCTCATTTTTTCTGATATTTGTACTTTGTTTTTCATTCTTTTTTGATTCTATATGTGCGGAATTGTGGGATATGTCGGGGGGCGTCAGGCCTATCCGATTCTGGTGAAAGGACTTACCCGGCTCGAGTATCGGGGCTATGACAGCGCCGGCGTGGCGCTTATCGGCGACACCGGCGGGCTGTCCGTCTATAAGACCAAGGGTAAGGTAAAGGATTTGGAAAAGCTGACCTCGGACAAAGATGTGTCCGGCCTTGTCGGCATCGCCCATACCCGTTGGGCCACGCACGGCGAGCCCAGCGACGTCAATTCGCACCCCCATTATTCGGAAAACCATGAATTGGCGCTGATCCACAACGGCATCATCGAGAACTACCAGGCCCTCAAGACCGAGCTTACCCGGCAGGGCTACCATTTCCAGAGCCAGACCGACACGGAAGTCGTTATCCAGCTGATCCAGTATATGATGGATTCCCGGGGCGTGTCGTTCGACGATGCCGTCCCCCTGGCGCTCAACCATGTGGTCGGCGCCTACGCGCTGGTGATCATGGACCGTCGCCAGCCCGACAAGCTCATCGCCGCCCGCAAGGGCAGTCCGCTGCTGATCGGCGTGGGGGAGGATGAGTTCTTTGTCGGTTCCGACGCCTCTCCGATCATCGAATACACCAACAAGGTGGTGTATCTCGGGGAGGAGCAGATAGCCTATATCCAGCGCGGGCAGGAGCTTCGGATCACGGATCTGGGCAATGTCGAGCAGACGCCCCAGGTGCGGGAGCTGGAGATGAGCCTGAGCGAGATCGAAAAGGGCGGTTTTCCGCATTTCATGCTCAAGGAAATCTTCGAGCAGCCGCGGACCCTGCGCGCCTCGATGCAGGGACGCCTGCATCCGGAGCTCGGCGAGGTGAAGCTCTCCGGCGTCATCGACAACCGGGAGCGCCTGCTGGCCGCCCAGCGCATCATCATCTGTGCCTGCGGCACTTCCTGGCATGCCGGCCTGATCGGCAAATACCTGATCGAAGAGCTGACGCGCAAGCCGGTGGAGGTCGAATACGCTTCCGAATTCCGCTACCGCCGCCCGGTCATTTTCCCGACCGATGTCGTCATCGCCATCTCCCAGTCCGGCGAGACGGCCGACACGCTGGCCGCTGTCAAACTGGCCCGTGAGGCAGGCGCTTTTCTGTTCGGCATCTGCAACGTGGTCGGCTCCTCGATCGCGCGTGCCACGGATACCGGTTGCTATACGCACATCGGCCCGGAGATCGGCGTCGCTTCCACCAAGGCTTTTACGGCCCAGGTGACGACCCTCTTCCTGCTGGCCATGAGCCTGGCGGAACAGCTCGGCACCGTCACGGCGGAACGCCGCTTCTCCCTGGTCCGGGAACTGCAGCTCATCCCGGACAAGATCGCCAAGATCCTGGAACACGACGCACAGATCGCCGATCTCGCCAAAGTCTTCACCTACACGCACAATTTCCTGTATCTGGGTCGCGGCTACAATTATCCCGTGGCGCTGGAAGGGGCGCTCAAGCTCAAGGAGATCTCCTACATCCACGCCGAAGGCTATCCGGCGGCGGAGATGAAACACGGCCCGATCGCGCTCATCGACGAGGAGATGCCCGTGGTCGTGATCGCGCCGCGCCGCGGCAACTATGACAAGATCCTGAGCAACATCCAGGAGGTCAAGGCCCGGAAGGGGCGGATCATCAGTGTGGTCACCGAAGGAGACCGGGACGTCAAGGCCCTGTCCGACTGGTCATTCGAGATTCCGGACACGGAAGAGTGCTTCGAGCCCATCCTCTCCATCATTCCGCTGCAGCTGCTGGCCTACCACATCGCCATCGCCAAGGGGCGCGATGTGGACCAGCCGCGCAACCTGGCCAAATCCGTTACTGTCGAATAGAGCATGAATAGCATGTCCCATCGTTTCCTTATCCGGCTGATCGGGCTGGCGCTGATCCCAGCCGCAATGCAGGCCCAGGCGCTTCCCGCGCCGCTGACCGAGCGGACGCTCCGCGTGGATTATATATTCACCGGGACGGACGGGAGTTCTTCGATCGCCCTGGACCGGCTCAGCTGTTTCGACGGCTGGGCAGGGCGCCGGGTGCATCTGGACGAACTGGCCCTGCGCGGCAACGGACAGATCCGGATGCATGATGCGCAGACAGGGCGTCTGCTGTATTGCAATTCCTTCTCCACGCTCTTCCAGGAATGGCAGGCGACGGAGGAGGCCACCCGCGTGCAGAAGAGTTTCGAGAACGTATTCCTGCTTCCGATGCCTTCCGTGCCGGTGGATGTGACGGTGGTACTCTTCGATTTCCACGAGAACATTGTGGCGCGGCTGACGCACCGGGTGGATCCGGCCGATATCCTGATCCGCCGGATCGGGGAAGATCCCGCCCCGACGCGCGACCTGTTGCGCAGCGGGACGGCCGCGGACTGCATCGACGTGGTGATCCTGCCTGAGGGTTATACGGCCGAAGAGATGGAGATGTTCTACGCCGATGCGGCCGTGGCGGTGGAGAGTTTCATGAACCATGAGGCTTTCCGGGGACTGTCGGACCGCTTCAACTTCGTGGCGGTGGAGCTTCCTTCCGCCGACAGCGGGGTGAGCGTGCCCCGGCGGGGGGAATGGAAGGATACGGCGCTCGGATCGCACTTCGACACCTTCTATTCCGACCGCTACCTCACGACATTGCATCTCAAGCGCATGCACGACCTGCTCGCCGGGCTGCCGTATGAGCACATCATCATCCTGGCGAACACGGATACCTACGGCGGCGGCGGCATCTTCAATTCCTATACCCTCACCACGGCCCACCACGCCCAGTTCCGGCCCGTGGTGGTCCACGAATTCGGCCACAGTTTCGCGGGCCTGGCGGACGAGTACTTCTATGACGACCAGTTCGTCGAGTACTACTATCCGGACGTGGAGCCCTGGGAGCCCAACATC
This sequence comes from Bacteroidales bacterium, assembly GCA_012744435.1. Taxonomy (GTDB): domain Bacteria; phylum Bacteroidota; class Bacteroidia; order Bacteroidales; family UBA932; genus Cryptobacteroides. The sequence goes on along the minus strand of JAAYCA010000023.1, from coordinate 22,788 downwards.
ACCACGAAGGCGGATTTCAGCCGGAAATGGGAGGCGAAACTGGGGCAGCCGGGCTACGGGCTGATCGAGGGGGGCGGTTACCAGTCCAAGGGGGTCTGGCGGAGCAGCGAGGATTGCCGGATGAACACCAATGCGGCGAAGGATTTTTGCCCGGTCTGCTCGGACGCCGTCCGGGACATGGTCCGTTTCTATACCGGGGACTAGCGCTTCTTGAAGTGGTCGAAGCCGGAGACCTGCCAGTCGGGGCCTGCGGAAGACGAAAAGGACCGTTTCGTGATCTTCCCGATTACGAAATGCGGGACGCAGATCAGCATTTCCGCCTGCCGGGTGCAGGTGAACAGCAGTTCATAATCCTCTCCGCCGCCGATGGCGAGCGCCAGCGGATCCCAGCCCTGGCGGGCGCAGACGCGTTTGAGCGCCAGCGAGAGGGGAATGGCGCTCCGGTCGATCTGCGCGCTGACCTCCGACGCATCGAGGATGTGCTGCAGGTCGGATCCGATCCCGTCCGAAATGTCCATCATCGCATGGACCCCCAGGTTCAGCCGAAGTTCCTGCCCTTCCGCCACACGGGGGACGGGCCGGCAGTACCTGTCGATGAGGGTGCTCGCGTCGGCATCGCGCTCCAACCCCGTCAGGATGGCCTTCAGTCCGGCGGCGGAGTCGCCCAGCGGTCCGGTGACGCAGATCAGGTCGTCGACGACTGCGGCGCTGCGGAGCCGGCTGCGGCCATAGGGGCTTTCGCCGAGCACGGTCACGTTGATGCAAATCCGGTCGGGCGAGGCGGTGGTGTCGCCACCGAGCAGCGGGACGTCAAAACGCCCGGAAAGTTCGGCGTAGCCGTCCAGGAAGGCGTTTATCCACGTTTCGGACAGGTCGGCGGGCAGGGCGAGGGAAAGGAACGTCGCCATAGGCTTTCCGCCCATGGCGGCGATGTCGCTGAGGTTGACGGCGGCGCTCTTCCAACCCAGGTCGTAGGGTGAGATGCCGTCGCGCAGGAAATGGGTCCCTTCCACGAGCATGTCCGTGCTCACGAGGCTCTCAAGCCCGCTTTTCTGCGGCAGGACGGCGCAGTCGTCCCCGATCCCCGTCACCCCTTCGGGGGCCGGGAAACGGCGTCTGATCTGCCCGATCAGGCCGAATTCACCGAGATCTGCCAGCGTCTTTTCCATCATGGCTATCCTATTGTCAGCCCGTCGTAGGCCGGGTGAACGTTCTGCGGCAGAATGGCATCGAAGGCATCGTAGCTGGGAAGCAGATGTGACAGGTGGGTGATGTAGGCTTCTTTCGGGCCCACCTTTTCGAAAAAGTCCAGACAGTCCTGCAAGGAAGGGTGGGAATAGTGGTCCCCGAACTTCACGCAGCCCAGCGTCACGTATTCCACGCCTTTGAGTTTCTCGAATTCCGCTTCGCCGTCCAGCGTCTTGATGTCGGTCAGATAGGCGATGTTGCCGAAGCGGTAGCCCAGCACGGAGAGGATCTTTTCGCGGTGGTGCCAGCCCTGGATGGGCACGATTTCCACCGATGTGTCGGGCGCAGGATGGGGCGGGAGATGATGGTAGCCGAATCCCCGTTCCCAACTCAGGATTTCTTCATTGGCATTGGAATGTACCCGGAAAGGAGTGTGCCCGTCGATGTTGTGGACGCGCCATTCCGGCGCTCCGGGGTATTTCTCTTCCGCGAAGGCGTAGCCGTATTCGCGGCGGAGCGTCTGCTCCACATAGGGTTCGCAGTAGATATTGACCGGATGGCTCTCCGCCAGGTTGAAGGCGCGGATGTCGTCCAGTCCGCCGGTGTGGTCTTTATGGTTGTGAGTCAGCAGGATGGCATCGAGGTGATGCACGTCCTGACGAAGCATCTGGGCGCGGAAGTCGGGGCCGGCGTCCACCAGGATCGTCAGTCCGCCGAATTCTACGAGCGCCGAGGCACGAAGGCGCCTGTCGCGCGGGTCCGCCGAGCGGCAGATCGGGCAGTCGCAGGCGATCATCGGGACGCCGGAAGAGGTGCCCGTACCCAGGAAAGTCAGTTTCGCTTTGTTCTCCATAATCAATCTATTACAATATCCACCAGCGTGTTGACGAGCGCTGGATCATAAGGGCGGCAGATGCGGATGTAGTTGCCGGTGTATCCTTCCATCCGTCCGTTATGGACGGTGGATTCGAACAGCACACGTTCGCGTATGCCGCGGTTTTGTGCGCGGAAATCTTCATGCAGGCGGCGGCAAAGCGTCTCCAACACCCCCACGCGATGCTTTTTCGTGGATTCATCCACCTGCCCGGGCATGGATGCCGCCGGCGTGCCGGGACGCCGGGAATAGGGGAAGACATGGATGAAGGCGGGACGGATGCGTTCGATGAAATCGAAACTCTGCCGGAAAAGCGCGTCCGTCTCACCGGGCAGACCGACCATGACGTCGATGCCGAAAAAAACCTTCGGCGCGCCCGGCCGCTCCATCTTACTTCGTATCATCGAGATGCGATCCGCGAAAAAGGCGGTGTCGTAGCGGCGTCCCATGCGTGCGAGCAGTTCGTCGGAGCCTGTCTGGAGCGGGATGTGGAAATGGGGTTGGAATTTGGTCCCGCCGGCAATCCAGTCCACGGTCTCTTCCTTCAGCAGGTTCGGCTCGATGCTGGATATGCGGTAGCGCTCGATGCCGTCCACGCCCTCCAGGGCCTTCAGCAGGTCCAGGAACGACTCGCCGGTGGTCCGGCCGAAGTCGCCCGTATTCACGCCCGTGAGCACGATTTCCCTGACACCTTCCGCAGCGATCCGCTCCGCATTGTGCACGCAGTCGGCGATCGGGAGGTTGCGGCTTTCGCCGCGGGCGTACGGGACCGTGCAGTATTTGCAGTAGTTGTTGCAGCCGTCCTGCACTTTCAGAAAGGCGCGCGTGCGGCTTTCCGCCGCGGAATAAGCGGGGAACATACGGGGTATGTTCCCGAATGCCTTCACCCCCTGCACCCCCTCAAGGGGGATGGCCGGATAATCGCTGACGCGATCCGGCATACTGCTCGAGGTATCCGATTGCTCCGCGGACAGGCCCAGCAGGCGCAGCGTCTCCCGTACGACGAGCCCTTTTTCGGCAGCGCCGAACACGCGGCTCACGCCCTCGATGCGCTCGATCTCGGCGCGGCGCAGTTCTGCGCTGCATCCCGTGACGACGATGTGCGCAGCGGGATTGATGCGGTGTACTTTCCGTATGAGGTTGCGGGACTTGCTGTCGGAAGTGCCCGTGACCGAGCAGGTATTGACCAGATAGACGTCCGCCGCTTCGCTCCAGGGCACGACCTCCAGTCCCGCGGCGAGAAAACCGCGTTCGTAGGTCGCCGTTTCGGCGAAATTGAGCTTGCAGCCCAGGGTCAGCAGCGCGATCTTCATCATGGCGGGTCTAGGCAAGCAGGATAAAGACACAGGGGCGTTTGCCGACGGTTGCGGAACAGCGGCGCCATTCGGAGACCGTCTTTGTCGCAACATCCTGCGTCGGCAGGGTCAGGTCGGCCGCCACGCACAGCCGGGTGGCGGGGGAGAGTGTCTGGAGCATGTCGGACAGCAGGGCGTCGTTGCGGTAGGGCGTTTCGATCAGGATCTGGCTCTGCTTCATGGCGCGGGACTGCTTCTCCAGCTCCCGGAGGGCGGCGCGGCGCTCCTCGCTCTTGGCAGGGATGTAGCCGCGGAAGGCGAAAGACTGGCCGTTGAGTCCGGAGGACATCAGGGCGAGCAGCAGGGAGGATGGCCCGACGAGGGGGACGACTTCGATGTCATGGCGGTGGCAGAGGGCCACGAGGGCGGCGCCGGGATCGGCGACGGCCGGCAGGCCCGCTTCGGACATCAGGCCGACATCCTGCCCCTCGAAGAGCGGCAGCAGCGCTTCCACTTCCTCCGGAGCCGTGTGCTCGTTGAGGACGTGGAAGTCCAGTGCGTCGATCTGTCCGCGCAGGCCATAGGCGGACAGGAAGCGGCGCGCCGTGCGCAGTTCCTCGACCACGAAGCAGTGCAGGCCGCAGGCTGTCTCCAGGACGTGCCCGGGAATCACTTCTGCGGGATCATTCCCGCCCAGGGGTGTCGGAATCAGGAAGAGTTTCCCCGGATTCGTCAGTTTGCTCATGATCTATTTCGATGATTATCTGCTCGTTGTGCAGGAGGGCTTCCTGCTCTTCACGCTGGACCCGTTTCTTCTTGGGGATGAAGATATTGCGCAGGAATTGCCGGAAGCTGCCGTATTCTTTCTGGTAGCTGACGCCGATTCCGTTCCGCTGCGAGTAGTCCAGGTAGCTGGTGAACTCGTCGGCGGAATGGGAGAAGATGTTGAAGCGGAATTTCCCTTCGGGATCCAGTTTCACGGAAATGTCGAGATCGCCCGTGAAGTCGCCGGAGGCGTTGCCGGTAGAGAAACGGCGGTTGCCGAAACTGCCACCCACGATCACGCGGTCGTCGAAGAGCTGGGTGGACACGGCCACATCGAAGAGTTCCTGGCCGGCGGCGTTCTCCTGGTAGCCGACGGCGACGTCGAAGGGGATGTCCAGTTTCTGGAGAATGTTGTTGAACTGGTTCGTCAACAGCGATACGACATTGGAGAAGAGGTTGGTGGACTGGTTCGAAATGCCGGAGGATTCGCTGGGCAGGAAGTTGCCCATCAGCAGCAGGGCGACGAACTGTTTCTGTACTTTCTCCGAGGTGTTGAGGGCGGACTCTACATAGGTCCGGGTGGTCGGATCGAGATCGGGCACGTCGATGCTGAGGTCGATCTGCGGAGCGCTCAGGCGGTCGGAAACGTTGATGGCGCAGTTCACCTGGCGGCGGGATCCGGACGAGTCGCCGCCTACGAGGGCGTCGAGGGTCGTCTTGAGGTTGTAGTTCGCCGTGATGTCCAGTTCGGTGTTCATGACATCGCCTCCGAATTTGACGGAACTGCCGCGCTGGACGGAGAAGGTCTTGGACAGGACGCCCGGCAGGACGAACTGGTAGGATCCTTCGTTGATGGTGTAGTCGCCGTTGAGATCGAGGATGTCGTGGGTGGGCTGGACATTGAGGGTGACGGATCCGGCGCCGTTGAAAGAGGCGACGTTGCCTGCGGCCTTGTCTATTTCCACGTAGGTGGCCAGGGTCGGATAGATGGTCACGTGACCCCGGATGCGTATGTCGTTTCCAGAGGCGGTCTTCTTTTCGAGGCTGGCCAGCATTTCTTCATAGGGGTCCAGTTCCCTGGCCGGTTCCGTGAAGGTCAGCAGGTTGCTGGAGGAGGAGCTCGCAAACTCGCCGGAGAGCGGGACGTGGATGTTGCCCGGTCCTGCCGTGGCCACGTCGGCGTCGATGAGCAGGGAGGAGAAGGGACCGGACACGGCTGCTGTGCCGGAGGCGCGCATCAGGCCGTAGAACATGCCGCCGGGTTGTTCCGGGGTGTCCACGACCTTGAGGTTGTTGAAAGAAAGCCTGAGGTCGGTCTGGAAGCTTTCGAAATCCATGAGGTCCCGGTAGCGGAGTCCGCCGGAAATACGGCCGCTGCCGCCGGTGTCGTCATGCAGAGAGATCTCGTCGAGGAACACCCCGTCGGCGCCCAGCCGCAAGGGACCGGACAAGGTGTAGCGCACGCCGGTCATGGCCAGGCGGGCGGACACGCCATCCAGGCGCAGGCTGTCGCTGCCGGGGACCAGGGCGTCCGTGGGACCGGACAGGGTGATGCCGCCGCTGATGCCGCCACCGACCTCGGTGACAAAATCGGAAAGGAACGGCGCGGCGATGCCGACGGGGAGTCCGTCCAGGTCCACGCGGAGGTCGACCCGGTTCTCCTTCGGGAAATAGGATCCGTTGGCATACAGGGCGTTGCGGCCCTGGATCTCGTCGCTGAGGAAGATCCCCAGTTCCTGGCCCTCGTCGTTCCACATGCTGGAAAGCTGGATGGAACCCGCATCCGAGCCGCCGATGCGGAGCGTGTCGATGCGGAAGTCCATCAGCATGCCCATCGCTTCGTCCTTGCCGGAGGTCACGAAGGCCCGGCCGTTCATCCGGCCCTCGATGCCGAGGGCGTCGGGCAGGAACTGGTCCAGCAGGGCCAGGTCGAAACGGTCCATCTGCAGGCTGAGCGTGTCGCTCCGCTCCGAGGAGATGCCGCCGTCCAAGAGCAGGCGCTGCGTCCCGTTGCTGATGAGGAAACGGTCCAGGTAGAGATCTTTGCCGTACAGGACAATGTCCGACTCGTTCAGTTCCCAGGTCTCGTCGCCGGCGACGAGGTAGGAGTTGAGCGGATGCGCCTTGATGACCAGGATGCCCTTTTCGTCCCGGTAGAGCTGGCCGTCGAGGTAGATCTCGCCGTTGCCTCCTCCGCCCGAGAAGCCGTCGTAATGGACGTTGAGCGCGATGTCGTTGTCCTGGGCGCTGGCGGTAATGGCGGGATTGTGCATGGCGAAGGTGCCCGCCTTCAGTTCCTGGCTGTGGAGGCTGGCGAAGAGCATATCGTCGCGGTTGTCGAACTGCATGTTGACATCCTTGAGGTAATTCTTGCCGGAGGCGATGCGGTCGGACTGGATGAGTCCGTCCAGGTCGCCGTCTTCCGAGATGGACAGGGAGATGGAAGTGCCGTCGGCGATGTAGGTGCCGGGCAGGAACTGGTCCAGGATGTCCCGGGTGCTGTGGAAGAGAATCTCCATCGCATAAGTGCCCGGATAAGTCCATTTTGCTTCGTCCTGATACAGGGCCGAAAGCTCCCGGCGGGTCGTAAGCGTCTGGATGTCGGCGGCAAAGCGTGTGACCGGACGGTTGCCCGTGAAATAGGCTTCCAGGAAGGGGGCGTCGAGGCTGATGTCCTGCTCGCCGCGGGATTCCCGCGCCAGGATGTTGATGTTGCCGATGGGATGCGTGCCGCTGTCGTTGACGAGGGTCAGGCCTTCCAGGCTGGCCTCGCCGTCCAGGAATTCGCCGCGAAGGACCAGGTCGGTGTGCAGGCGGGTGGACAGGCGGGACACCCAGTCGCCGCCGTCGATGCCGAAAGCATGCAGGTCGATGTTGCTCAGGGTGCCGTCCAGGGTGAGACGCTGGTCGCCGGAACGGGGGACCAGGTCGGCCAGGCCGCTGAGGTTGATCCTGGCGGCGGGGTCGTTGCTCTGCAGGGAGAATTCAGCCGTGCCGGAGCGCAGGCGGCCGGACGCCGTCAGATCGGTGAAGTCGTGTCCCAGGGCCCGGAGGCTGACGATGTGCAGCGAATCCAGCCGGGCGTCGGGCAGCGAGCCTTCCGCGAGGACGGCACTGGCACTTGTGCGCAGCGTCACGGGGCCAAGCAGCTCGGTGCCGAGCAGCCGCCCCAGGTCGAGTTCTTCGGTCATGGCGTCGGCGTCCACTTCGATCGGGTGATCCGGGTCCAGCAGGTTGCGGAGGCTGCCGCTGAGGCTGGCCTGTCCGGCGGGACTGGCGAGCGAACCGCTGTAGGCGAGCCGTCCGACCGGTCCCCGCGCACTGAGCTGCAGGGTCAGGGGAATGCCGCGGGCGTATTGGCGGATGTCGGGTATGCCGCCCGGCAGGAAGGCGTCGGCGAGATGGTAGACGCCCTCCGTCGAGAGTTTGAGGTCCTTGACCTGCAGATCCAGCATGAGTTTCTCGATGTCGGGCAGTCCGACGAGGGTGCCGTTGACGGAGCCGGAGATGCCGGAATACGTTTCTGCAAAGGTCAGGCGGGAGATGTCGAGGTCATTGACGAATCCTTTGACCTGTCCGCGGCGGATTTCGAGCACGGCGGGATTGCCGGCCAGCGAAGGGATCAGGTAGGACGCGGACTCGATGGCCAGCTGCGAGGAATGGACGTCCGCCTCGATGCGCACGCGGGACATGAAATCCGACAGGGCTTCGAAACCGTCGTAGCCCAGGGAAACGCTGCGGACATTGAGGTCCGACCAGCCGTCGCGGAAATGCAGGTCTTCGAGCAGGGCTTTTTTCAGGCCGAACTCGGCGCTGGCCGAAAGCCGCTCGATGGCGTAGCCGGACTTCTCCGAGGCGACGCAGCGGTCGAGGGTGGCGTAGATCTTGCCGCCGCTCATGCGGATGCCGTGGCCGGTCAGCAGGTCCACCGTCACGTCGAGGTCGTCGAAATTGAAACCGTGGCCGGTGTAGGTGCCCGCATCGGGCAGGAAACTGTTCATCCGGAAGCGGAAATCCTTGATCCGGACTTTCTTGATGTCGAAGAGATCCCCTGTGGGAAAGTCCGAGTCGCCGCCGTTCAGGTGGAAGATGCGGGAAATGTTGTTGCCGTATTCCCCGGGTTCGGCGACCAGATGGAAGAGGGCGTCTTCGACCGTGACGCGGCCGATGTGCAGGCCTTGCTTGCGCAGAAGTCCTGCGATGGAGAAGGTGGCCGTGATCTGTTTGGCGCGGAAGACGGTGTCCGCCGGCGCCCAGCCGCGGAAGTTGATGTCTTCGGAGTAGGGGTTGCTGTCCACCAGCTTGATGTTGCGGATCACGAGCACGCCGGAGGTCATCACTTTCAGTTCGTCGTACTGCACGCGGCCGTCCATGATGGCGGCCAGCTGGTTGAGGGCGACCTTGGACAGGCGGGTCTGTACATATGGTGTCTGGATGGCAACGAGTGCAGCCATCAGCATCACGGTCAGCAGGCCGATGATGCGTCCAACTATGTATCCGCCTTTCCTGTACATGCGTCTGTGCAGGCGTCCGCGCGGGCCCGGACGACTTGCAATCTACAAAGATATAAAATAATTGCTAACTTTGCGGAGATATTACTGGAACGTGGCAGACATCATTCTCGGCATAGAGTCTTCTTGCGACGACACTTCGGCCGCCGTCATCCGTGACGGGTGGCTGCTTTCGAACGTTATCGCCAGCCAGGACGTGCACCGCGCCTTTGGCGGTGTGGTCCCGGAACTGGCGTCGCGCGCCCATGAGCTCAACATCGTGCCGGTGGTCAGCGAGGCGCTTTCGCGTGCCGGCGTAAAGCCCTCGGAACTGACCGCGATCGCCTTCACCCGCGGCCCCGGCCTGCTGGGCTCGCTGCTCGTAGGGACTTCTTTCGCCAAGTCGATGGGACTCGCGCTGGACATCCCGATCATCATGGTGAACCACCTCCAGGGCCACCTGCTGGCTGATTTCATCCGTCAGGAGGGCAAACCCGTCCGCGAGCCTTCTTTCCCGTATCTCTGCCTGCTGGTCAGCGGCGGCAATTCCCAGATCGTCCGTGTGGACGATCCGCTGCACTTCGAGATACTCGGCCAGACGATCGACGACGCGGTGGGGGAGGCCTTCGACAAATGCTCCAAGATGCTGGGTCTGGGCTACCCTGGCGGACCCGTCATCGACAGGCTGGCGGCGCAGGGCGATCCGACGCGTTTCAAGTTCACCAGACCCCGCATCGGGGGACTGGACTACAGCTTCAGCGGCGTCAAGACTTCGCTCCTGTATTTCGTCCGGGACGAAATGGCGAAGGACCCGGATTTCCTGGAGAAAAACAAGGAGGACCTGTGCGCTTCTTTCCAGAAGACCCTGATCGACATCCTGCTCGACAAGCTTGTCAAGGCGGCGAAGCAGACCGGGATCCGGGAAGTCACCATCGGCGGCGGCGTGTCGGCCAACAGCGGCCTGCGCGCCCGTATCGAGGCCGAAGGGCGCAAGCGCGGCTGGCAGACGTATCTGCCCGAATTCAAGTTCACGACGGACAACGCGGCCATGATCGCGATTGCCGGTTATTATCATTATCTGGCCGGGGAGCGGACGCCGCTGGATGTGGCGCCTGTGTCGCGGATGTCTGATTTCTAGTGGCTTATGAAGGAGTTCGAGATTGTCTGTCCCCTTACGCGCGAGCCTCGGCTGAAAGAGATCGAAGCCAAGGCCGGCGGCTGGAAGTGGGTGCTCAAGAAGCGCTCCGTCGATGCCCGCAAGGAGCCCGTATGGCGCTATCAGTATGAAGCATACGGGCCTGGGGAGGAGTATGTCCCCTATGCCTTGCCGGAGTACCTGGACGTGCATGACGCCGAGCCGGTCGTCGTGGTCGGGGCGGGTCCTGCGGGGATGTTTGCGGCCCTGAAGCTGCTGACGCTCGGACTGCGCCCGGTCATCCTGGAGCGGGGCAAGAACGTCCACGAGCGCAAGTTCGACATGGCGGCCCTCTCCCGCGAAGGCGTGGTGGATCCGGATTCGAATTATTGTTATGGCGAGGGAGGCGCGGGCGCGTTTTCCGACGGCAAACTCTATACGCGCTCGTCCAAGCGGGGCGATGTGCGCGAAGTACTGCATCAGCTGGTGCAGTTCGGCGCCTCGAAGGACATCCTCATCGACGCCCACCCCCACATCGGCTCCGACAAGCTCCCCGTCATCGTCGAAAACATCCGCCGTTTCATCATCTCCCACGGCGGAGAATACCACTTCAATTCGAAAGTCATCTCGATTTCCGCCGCTTCGCCGATCGGGGGGTCGCCCCTGAAAACGTCCGGCTGCGCCGGACCCCTCCCATCTGACGATGGGCCCCTCCCTCTTACGATGCCGAGGGTGGCACGGTTTTCTGGGGCGACCCCCGATTCGGCCGATGAAGCGGCGGAAATGGTGATTAAAACGGCTGACGGGAAGGAATACAAGGCCCGGCGGGTGATCCTGGCGACGGGACATTCGGCGAGGGACGTATATGAGATGCTGGCCGCGGCGGGCGGCGCGCTGGAGGCGAAGGGATTCGCGATGGGGGTGCGCGTGGAGCATCCGCAGGAGAAGATCAACTGGTGCCAGTATCACGGCCAGTGGAAGCCGGGCGTGCCCGCGGCGGAATATGCTTTCGTGGAGCAGGTGGACGGGCGCGGCGTTTTCTCTTTCTGCATGTGCCCCGGCGGCGTGCTGGTGCCTTCTTCGACGGAAGAGCGCACGGTCGTGTTGAACGGCATGTCCAACTCCGGACGCAGCGGCAAGTTCGCCAATGCTGGCGTGGTGGTCCAGATCGAGCCGGAGGATGTTCCCGGTGAAGGACCTTTCAGGCTGATGGATTTCCAGCACGCGGTGGAGCGCAGCATGTATGACTACGCCCAGTCGCACGGGGCGGCCAATCCCATGGCGGCGCCGGCGCAGCGCATGGAGGATTTCTGCCTCGGCAAGCTGTCCAGGACCATGCCGCCGACCAGTTACCATCCCGGCGTGGTGAGTGCGCCGCTGCATGAATTGCTGCCGCCTATCGTTGCACAGCGGCTGCAGAAGGTGTTTCCGCGCGTGAAAATGCGCAATTATTATACGAATGCGGCCCTGCTGCTCGGCGTGGAGTCACGGACTTCTTCGCCGGTGCGCGTCCCGCGTGATCCCGGGACGCTCGAATACGTCTCGCTCCCGGGCATCTTCCCTTGCGGTGAAGGTGCCGGTTATGCGGGCGGGATCGTCTCCAGCGCGCTGGACGGCATCAATGTGGCCGATGCCGTGGCCCGGTCCCTCAAAACGCCTCGGGAATGAAGAAGGTAGCCTGCGTCGGAGACAGCATCACCTGGGGTTTCACCATCCTCAACCCGGGCCGGCACGGCTATCCCGCCGTGTTGCAGCGGCTGCTGGGCGACGGTTTCGAGGTCCGCAACTTCGGCCACAACGATGCGGCGGCCCGCCTGGATGCGGACACGCCCTATGTGTCCAAAAAAGCCTATCGGGAGAGTCTCTCCTGGGAGCCGGACATCGTTATCCTGATGCTGGGGACCAACGACACCAAACCCTGGAACTGGAACCCGGAGGCCTTCCGGCAGGGCTATTCGTACATTGTCGATTCTTATCTCTCGCTGCCTTCGCACCCGCAGGTGGTCCTGGTGGCTCCGATCCGGATCTTCCGCGTGTTCAACATGCCGATCCTGATCCTCAATCCCGACGTCCTGGAGGAGGGTGTCCGGCCCGCCATCCGCGGACTTGCGGAGGAGAAGAACCTGCAGCTGGTCGATCTGTACGGTCTCTTCGAAAGCGCCCGTTACTGCAAGGACGGGATCCATCCCCAGAAGCGCGGCGCCCGGATGCTCGCGGAAGCGATCCATAGGAACGTTGATTTCTCTGCCGTATGAAGATATGTGTAGGTCTTTCCGGAGGCGTGGACTCCAGCGTGGCCGCCCTGTTGCTCAAGCGGCAGGGCTACGACGTGTTTGCCATGTTCATGCAGAACTGGCACGACACGGAGGGCACGCTCCACGGCGACTGTGAGTGGGAGGAGGACAGGTTCGTGGCGGAGATGGTGGCGCGCAAGATCGGTATCCCATTCTATTTCATTGACTTGAGTAAAGAGTACCGGCAGCGGGTCGTGGACTATATGTTCGACGAGTATGCGCGGGGCCGCACACCCAATCCGGATGTGCTGTGCAACCGGGAAATCAAGTTCGAAGCCTTCCTCAAGGCGGCGGAGCGGCTCGGGGCGGACTGCGTGGCCACGGGGCACTATTGCCGCAAGGAACAGCTCCCGGACGGGAGTTTCCGTATCCTGGCAGGCACGGATCCCGGCAAGGATCAGAGTTATTTCCTCTGCCAGCTCACCCAGGAGCAGCTCGCCAAGTCCGTTTTCCCCATCGGGGACCTGCTCAAGAGCGAGGTGCGCCGGCTTGCCGCCGAGGCCGACCTGCCTTCGGCGGACAAGAAGGATTCGCAGGGCATCTGTTTCGTGGGCAAGGTGGACCTGCCGGTTTTCCTCCAGCAGAAATTACAGAGCGTGGAAGGTGACGTGGTGGAGGTCTACGATGCCTTTTATGCCGATTCGGCGGAATATGCCCGGTGCCAGTCCCTCCTGAAGAAAGGAACGGACTTGAGCGACAGCGAATTGCTGGAATTGTCCACGCCCATCGACTATAGCGGTATCCACTTCGAGACGGAGACCTACCGCTCCGGCAGGCATCATGTCAGGAAGACGCGCGACAAACAGAATCCCTGGGCGAAGCGCATCGGGCGCCACGAAGGGGCCCAGTTCTACACGATCGGCCAGCGCAAGGGCCTCGGGATCGGGGGACACGCCGAACCGCTGTTCGTGCTCGCGACCGATATTGCACGCAACATCGTCTATATGGGCGAAGGCGGGCGGCACAAGGGCTTGTTCCGCAGTTGCCTGCGCATCGCTCCGGACGAGATCCACTGGATACGGCCTTCAGAGACGATGCAGGTGGGGGAGGAGCGCCGCTACCGTGTCCGCATCCGCTACCGCCAGCCCCTGCAGGACGCGACCCTGCTGATGCGCGAGGAAGGGCTGTTCATCCTCTTCGATGTGCCGCAGCGCGGCATAACTCCCGGACAGTTTGCCGTCTGGTATGCCCCTGACGGGGAAATGCTCGGTAGCGGCGTCATTTAAGAATTTCTTATATTTGTGATGACGATGAAGACTTTCCTGCGAATCTTGCTCATCCTGCTCTGTGCACTCTCCCTGCTGATCGTCGTCTGCGACCGGCGGGTGCGCGATTCCGCCCGCGGCCGCCTGTATGACGACGTGCAGGCACTTCCGCATCAGCACGCCGCCCTGCTGCTCGGCACGTCTTCCAAGCTGCGGAACGGAACGCCGAATCCTTTCTTCGAACACCGTATGGATGCCGCTGCCGGGCTCTTCCGTGCCGGAAAGGTGGATTGCATCCTGGTCAGCGGGGACAACCGCCATGCTTCGTACAACGAGCCGATGGCGATGCGCGCAGCCCTTCTGGAGCGCAACATTCCGGATTCGCTGATTTTCCTGGACTATGCCGGCTTCCGGACGCTGGACTCTGTGGTACGGGCTTGCGAGGTGTTTGGCCAGAATTCGTATATTGTTGTAAGTCAGAGATTTCACAATGAGCGTGCGGTGTATATCGCCGTCCGTCACGGGATCGATGCCGTCGGCTACAATGCCGCCGATGTACGGGCGCCCGGCGCCTGGCGTGTGCGGGCTCGTGAGTGGCTGGCCCGCGTGAGCGCCTGCTGGGACGTGCTGACCGGGCGGGCCCCCCATTTCCTGGGCGAAAAGATCGAGATGTAGGCTTTCTGATGCTTTTTGTTTATCTTTGGATACTTTAACCACATAAGAAAGATGACCGACAAAGAAATCCACATCACATACCATGAGTATGGCTCGGTGGAGGAATTGAATCCCGAAGACCGCGAACTGGCTGCGGAAGCCCTCAAGGCGATGTCCGGCGCCTATGCGCCGTATTCGCATTTCCATGTGGGGGCGGCCGTGCGGATGTCCAACGGACAGATCGTGCGGGGCGCCAACCAGGAGAATGCCGCTTTCCCTTCCGGACTTTGTGCCGAACGGACGGCCATGTTCGCCGCCAGCGCACGCTATCCTGACAAGGACATGCTCGGCATCGCCCTGGCCGGCGGCGTGATGGGGCGGCTTTCGAGCCGGCCCGCCACTCCTTGCGGCGCCTGCCGTCAGGTGATGGCGCAGTATCAGGCCAAGTCCGGCAAGCCGATGTCCGTCATCATGATTTCAGCGGATAAAATATGGAAATTCGACAAAGTGGACGATATTCTTCCGCTGATCTTCGATAGTATTTGATTTTTTTGTACATTTGCTGCGGGAAAGTCGTACACGACCAGCTCCCTCTGAACTCCCCCAGGGCCGGAAGGCAGCAAGGGTAGGAGGTCGTAGCGGTGCGATGTGCTAAGCTTTCCCTTTTTTGTTTATCCATCCGTCATGAAAAGATATCTGTTGCTGCTCGCTGTCCTTTCGGCCCTGTCCGCCTGCCGTTCTGCCGTCCCGCAGGGGGGATATCCGATCGGTCAGGTCCCGTTCACTGATGTCAAAGTTTCGGACCGTTTCTGGGGGGCTCGCCTGCAGGCCAGCCGCGAGGTGACCATTCCGCTCGCTTTCAGCAAATGCGAAGAGACGGGCCGTTACGACAATTTCGTGCGCGCCACGATGCCAGATTCCACGTTTCGCGTGGATGGTTTCCCTTTTGACGACACGGACGTCTACAAGACGATCGAGGGTGCCAGTTACCTGTTGCAGACCTATCCGGATGCGAAGATGGAGGCCTATATCGACAGCGTGCTTGTGCTGGTCGCCGCTGCGCAGGAGCCGGACGGCTACCTTAATACCGCCCGCCAGATGAATCCCTGGCATCCGCACGACTGGGTCGGTCCGGCGCGCTGGAGCGAAGTGGAAGGCGGCAGCCATGAATTCTATAACCTTGGGCATATGATCGAGGGCGCCGTGGCACACTGGCAGGCCACGGGCAAGCGCAGTTTCCTGAACATCGCCATCAGGTACGCCGACTGCGTGATCCGCGAGATCGGCGATGGAGAAGGGCGGCTGGAACGCGTACCGGGTCACCAGATCGCGGAAATGGCGCTCTGCAAACTCTATCTGGCCACGGGAGAGAAGAAGTATCTCGACCAGGCGGAGTATTTCCTGAATAGGCGCGGCAAGACCTCCGTGCGCAACGCCTATTCCCAGTCGCACCTTCCCATCCCAGAGCAGGACGAGGCCGTGGGCCATGCCGTCCGCGCGGAATATATGTATTCGGGCATTGCGGACGTGGCGGCCCTGACGGGCGAGCAAGCCTTCATCGATGCCATCGACCGCATCTGGGAGAACATCGTTTCGAAGAAGCTCTACCTGACCGGCGGCGTGGGTTCGCGTTATGACGGAGAGGCCTTCGGCGATAACTACGAACTGCCGAACCAGACCTCCTATTGCGAGACTTGCGCAGCCATCGGCAATGTCTATACCAACTACCGGATGTTCTTGCTGCACGGCGACGCCAAGTACATCGATGTGCTGGAGCGGACACTCTATAACGGCGTGATTTCGGGGGTGTCGCTGGACGGCGGCACCTTCTTCTATCCCAATCCGCTGGAGTCTGACGGGCGCCACCACCGGGAGTCCTGGTTCGGCTGCGCCTGCTGCCCCTCCAACATCTGCCGCTTCATTCCTTCCGTGCCGGGCTATGTTTATGCCGCACAGGGAAAGGATCTGTATGTCAATCTGTTTGTGGACAATACGATGACGCATCGCCTGGACGGAAAGGCAGTCACGCTCTCCCAGCACACGGATTATCCCTGGAGCGGGGAAGTGCGGATCACGATTGACGAGAACCGGGCAGGTCGCTTCACCCTGAGGCTGCGTATCCCGGGCTGGGTCCGCGGCGAGGTGGTGCCGAGCGATCTGTATACCTTCGCCGACGAGCGGCAGACCGGCTTCCGCATCCTGGTCAACGGGGAAGATGTGAAGGCGCCGGCTTTCTCGCAGGGCGGTTATTTTTGCATTCCCCGCAACTGGAAGGCAGGCGACGAGGTGGTCCTCTCCATGGAGATGGTGCCGCGCTTCGTCCGGGCCCATGAGGCGGTGGAAGCGGACCGCGGCAGGCTTGCCGTGGAATGCGGTCCGCTGGTGTATTGCGCCGAATGGCCCGACAATGCGCAGGATGTGCTGCAGGCAACCGTTTCCGCCGATGATGTATTGTCGGAGGAATTCCGTCCCGACCTGCTGGGGGGCCTCCGCGTGATCCGCGACGGCGATCTTACGCTTATCCCTTATTACGCCTGGAATCATCGCGGTCCGGGCAAGATGGAAGTCTGGTTGCATGAGAAATAGATGAAATCGGAGATTGTTGTCATCGGCGGGGGAGCCTCCGGACTGATGGCGGCGTATCACGCCGCCCGAACGCTCGTGGAGGCGGGCGTCGCCGCCCAGGTCACGGTGCTGGAGAAGATGCCCCGGCCTGCCCGCAAGGTGATGATCACCGGCAAGGGCCGTTGCAATTTCACGAACGTAAAGGACTGGAACGCCTTCTCCGGCCATGTCCGCTCTAAGCCGAACTTCGTCAAGTCCGCCTTCTATAATCTGCCTTCCCAGGCCGTTGTGGACTGGTTCGAGAGCTTCGGCATGGCGACCGTCGTCGAACGCGGCGACCGGGCCTTCCCGGCTTCCTATCATGCTTCCGACGTCGTCGATACCCTGGTCAACGCCTGCCATTCGCTTGGCGTCAAAATCGAAACCGACGCGGAGGTCGGGGAAGTTTTATGCTCCCCGGCGGATGAGTGTTTCCGTATCCGACTGACCGACGGGCGGGAGTGGAAGTGCCGGCGGGTGATCGTGGCGACGGGGGGATTGAGCTATCCGACGACGGGGTCGACGGGCGACGGGCTGCGTTGGGCGGCGGAGCTGGGACACCGGATCGTGCCGACCTTCCCGTCGCTGACCGCCTTGGTGCCGAAAGGATACAAGATTCCGGAAATCAAGGATTTGCATATTGATCGCAGTGCTCCGCTCTCGGAGCTGGGACGGGCTCTCTGCGGCGTACAACTCAAGAATATCCTGCTTTCGCTGCAGATAGAAGGGACGGAAGCCGACAGTGAATTCGGCGACATCGACTTTACCGACGGGGGTCTGGAAGGCCCAGTCGGTTTCCAGCTCAGCCGGAAAGCCGTCAAGGCGCTCGTCAACGGCTCCCGCGTGGCCCTGGTGCTCGATCTCAAGCCGGGTGTGGACCTCACGGAACTGACCGTCCGCATCAAGTCGCTCTGGGAGGAAATCGGCAGGGATCCGCGTTCGCGGGGCGTGCGCGAGAAAGAACGCTGCCGCATCCTGCTGGGGAAGCTCCTGCCGCGCGAGCTCATCCCGGGTTTCATGCAGATGCACCCGGAGATCCTGACCCTGGAGCGGCGCGGACGCGCCGACACGAAGGTCTGGGTGAACCTGGTCAGCATTGCCAAGGCGCTGAAAGCCTGGCAGTTCGATATTGCCGGGTACGTGGGCTACGAACGGGCGGTCGTGACGGCCGGCGGCGTGTCCACCGACGACTTCGTCGCCAAGACGATGGAATCCCGGCTCGTGCCCGGCCTGTACCTTTGCGGGGAAGTGCTGGACATCGACGCCGACACCGGCGGCTATAACCTTCAACTCGCCTTTGCCACCGGCGCCCTCGCCGGTCGCAGCGCCGCGAAATCGCTGCCCGTCGAATAGCGGCCGTTGTCTTTTCTCCGGTCTTTTATGTATATTTATGACACAAAAAACCAATCTATAATATGAAAAATATCATTCTCTCGTTTGCCGCGCTTTTCTGCGGCTTCTTCCTGGCCCAGGCGCAGCCCGGCGGGGGCATGGGCGGTTTCCAGCGTCCCGTCGTCGAATGCGATTTCGATCCTTATGTGCCGGCACCGGCCGGATTTGACGCGGAGCGTCCCGGCATCCCGCACGGCACCATCGAGACGGTGGAGTATAAATCCACCACGGTGGGAACGGTCCGCAAGGCAACCGTCTATCTGCCGCCGAAGTTCGATGCGGATAAGAAGTATCCCGTGTTCTATCTGCTCCACGGCATCGGTGGCGACGAGTTGGAGTGGTTGCGGGGCGGCGCACCGAATGTCATTTTGGACAATCTGATCGCCGACGGCAAGGCTGCGGAAATGATTGTGATCATGCCGAATGGCCGTGCCCAGGAGAACGACCGGGCGGAAGGCAATGTGTATGCCGGCTCCGCGGCGTTCGCCAATTTCGAGTTCGACCTCATCAAGGACCTCATTCCTTTTGTCGAGGGTAAATACAACGTCTATACGGACAAGATGCACCGCGCCATCGCCGGTCTGTCGATGGGCGGCGGCCAGTCCCTGAACTTCGGCCTTGGCCATATGGACCTGTTCGCCTATGTGGGCGGTTTTTCATCTGCACCCAATACCAACACCCCGGAGGTCCTGATCCCCGACGTGGCGAAGACCAAGGCGGAGAATAAACTCCTGTGGATGGTTTGCGGCAGCGAAGACAACCTGATGTACAACAGCTCCCGCCTCAAGGCATTCTGCGATGGAAGGGGCGTGCCCTGCACCCTCATCGAATATCCAGGGGGGATGCATGATTTCGTGGTCTGGAAATACGGCCTATACAATTTTGCACAGTTGATTTTCAATCAATAAATCATGATGAAACGTCTCTTTTTCGCCTGCGTGGCTGCACTGCTGTGCGGCATGGCATCGTTTGCCCAGGAGCCCGCTGTTCCCGAAGGACCCGGGCTGGAGTTCGTCGTTGAATTGCACGTCACCTGCGACCCTGCTTTCACGGTCGGGGATACGGCGCACGGGAGGCGCATCGTGATTCCGATCACGGGCGGCACGTTCGAGGGGCCGAAGATGAAAGGCGTCGTGCTCGCCGGCGGCGCCGATTACCAATTGCAGGACCAGGAACATGGCCGGACCGAGCTGGAAGCCATCTATTGCATCCGCACGGACGACGGGGTAAGCATCCACGTCCGCAACTGGGGACTCTCCGTCATGGGACGTGACGAATCGGGCCGCACGCAGTTCTATTTCCGTACTGCACCGAAGTTCGAAGCGCCGCGGGACAGTCCATATGGCTGGCTCAATGATGCTATCTTTGTCTGCGCGCCGGGGCCCAACGCTCCCGGAGACACGGTTTGCCTGCGGGTCTGGAAAGTCCTCTAGCATATATGCTCGGAAACATCCTGATGGTCTTGTTCTTCCTGCTGGCGCCCGTCGGGGTCCTGTGGTTCTGCCGGCGCGTTCCGTTCCTGGGTAAGATCGGACCGGTGCTCATCCTTTACCTGACCGGCATCCTGGTCGGCAATGTTTTCCATCCTCCCGGGATGGCAAAGATCCAGGACTTGCTGTCCAGCGCCATGGTGCCGCTGGCCATCCCGTTGATGCTGTTCAGCTGCAAATTCCGCAGGAGCGAGACCCGCAGCCAGCTGCTTGCCCTGCTGACGGGGCTGCTGGCCGTGGTCGTCTCCGTCGTGGCAGGCTATTTCCTCTTCGGCAGGCACATGGAAGACGGTGCCCGGATCGGCGGCATGCTGACGGGCGTCTATACCGGCGGGACGATCAATCTCGCCTCGCTCAAGGTCATGCTGGACGTTCCGGAGGAGACATTTATTCTCTTGAATTCGTTCGACATGGCGGTCAGTTTCCTGTATCTGACCTTCCTGCTGTCCGCGGGTATCCGCCTCTTCCGCCGCTGGCTGCCCGTGGAGGCGGTCGGGTCCGGCGGAGCCGTAGAAGAAGACCCGGAGGAGGAATACCCCTACCGGGTGCTTCTGACCCGCAAGGGACGGCGCGACGCCGCCATCCTGCTGGGGGTTGACGTGCTGATCATCGGCATTTCGGCCGGCCTCGGCCTGCTGGCCGGCGACGGCGCCTTCATGACTGTGCTGATCCTGTGCCTGACCACATTCGGGATCGCAGCTTCCTTCTGGAAGCCGGTAAAGGAGCGGGGTCGGCAGGGCTACCACATCGGCATGTATCTCATCTATGTCTTCTCCGTGGTGGTGGCTTCGATGGCGGATTTCCGTTCGCTCAGCATCGGGGGCAGCCTGATGATGTTCGTTTATCTGGTCTTTGTCATCTTCGGGTCGCTCCTGCTGCAGGTGCTGCTTGCAAGACTGCTGCGGGTCGATGCCGACACGATGACGGTCAGCTCCGTGGCGTACATCTGCTCGCCGCCTTTCGTGCCGATGATGGCGGCCGCGATGAAGAACCGCCGCGTGCTGGCGGGCGGTCTGGCCGTGGGCGTAATCGGTTATGCCGCAGGTAATTACCTCGGCTTCCTGATGGCGCAGTTTCTGGGACTGTTCTAGAGCTGGTTGTATCTGGGGGTGAAGGTGTCGCCGTCGGCCGGGTTGCCGGTGCGGAAGCCCTTCATCAGCCAATTGGAGCGCTGCTGCGAGGTGCCGTGGTTGAAGGATTCCGGGGTGGTGTAGCCGCGGGCCTTTTTCTGGAGGTAGTCGTCGCCAATCCTGGAAGCGACCGCCATGCCCTCTTCGATGTCGCCGGGCTCCAGCGAGTTGTACATCCTGTTGTCGTGGTGCGCCCAGACGCCGGCGTAGAAGTCCGCCTGGAGCTCGAGCCGCACGCTGATCTGGTTGCTCTCGGCCTGGCTGACGCGCTGCATCTGCCGGTGTGCCTCCTGCAGGGTGCCGAGCAGGTACTGCACATGGTGCCCGACTTCGTGGGCGATGACGTAGGCGTAGGCGAAATCACCGTCGGCGCCGATCTGCTGCTTCATCGTGGAGAAGAACGAGAGATCGATATAGACCGTCTGGTCCCCGCTGTTGTAGAACGGACCCATCTGGGCGGATGCGGTGCCGCTGGCGGTCTGCACGTAATCATTGTAAAGAACCAACTTCGGGGGATGTAGTTCCGGCCGTTCTGGGCGAAGATCTCCGTCCAGACATCTTCCGTGCCGGCGAGGATCTGCTTCGAGAACACGGCGAGCTCTTCCTCTTCGGCCGTCGGGGTGCGGCCGCTTCCGCTGACGATCTCCGTGCCGGCCATGCCGCCCACCTGCTCAAGTACATCGGCCGGGTCGCCGCCCAGCAGCAGTGTAATGAGTCCGATAACGATCAGGCCTCCGAGGCCCACGCCGCCGGCTATCTTGCCGCCGGACATACCACGCCGGTCATCGACGTTGGTACTCTGTCTTCTTCCATCCAGTTGCATAGTGATCGGGTTCTAGAACACACAAAGATAGCAAAAGTTTCGTATATTTGTACGTATGGACAATGACCACATCATAGCACTGATCAAACGGGAGGTCGTGCCGGCCGTCGGCTGTACGGAACCTGCCGCGGTGGCCCTCTGCACCGCCTATGCCACCGAAGCGCTCGGCGTCCGGCCGGAGCGTATCGAAGTAAGTCTCAGCGCCAACATGCTCAAGAACGCCATGGGTGTCGGGATCCCCGGGACGGGCATGACAGGCCTGCCGATCGCGGTCGCCCTCGGCGCCCTCATCGGCAAGAGCGAATACCGGCTGGAAGTGCTCAAGGACGTGTGTCCGAAAGCGGTCCGGCAGGGCAGGGAATTCCTGGACGGCGGCCGTATCGACATCGACCTTACGCAGGACAGCGACGAGGTGCTCTATATCGACGTGCGTTGCACTGCCGGAGAGAGACGTTCCCGGGCCGTCATCGCCCGTGACCATACGCGCCTGGTGTATCTGGCGGGGCCCTGCACGCAGACGATGGATTGCCGGGCGGAGCTCGGCCGGAGGGAAGAGGCTGCCGTCGAAAACGGTCTTACGCTGCGACGCGTATTCGAGTTCGCCACTACGGCGCCGCTTGAGGACATCGAGTTCATCAATGAATCCCGCCGGCTCAACGAGGCTGCCGCCGAGGCGGCCCTGAAGGGCAATTACGGCCACGAATTGGGCAAGACGCTCTCGCGTCCGCTCGGCAAGGGAATCATGGGAGACAGCATCTTCAGCCATATCATCAGCGCCACCTCCTCTGCCTGCGATGCGCGGATGGCGGGCGCCAAGATTCCGGTAATGAGCAATTCCGGCAGTGGTAACCAGGGTATCGCCGCCACGCTTCCCGTCGTGGTCTTTGCCCGGGAGAACCACAATACGGAAGAGGAACTCACCCGCGCCTTGATCCTCAGCCACCTGACCGCCATCTACATCAAGCAGAACCTGGGCAAACTGAGTTGCCTGTGCGGTTGCGTCGTGGCGTCCACAGGCAGCAGCTGCGGCATGACTTACCTGATGGGCGGGGGTTATGACCAGGTGGCCTACAGCGTCAAGAACATGATTGCCAACCTGGCCGGCATGGTCTGCGACGGCGCCAAGCCCAGTTGTGCCCTGAAAGTGAGCAGCGGCGTGTCCACGGCCGTGCTGAGCGCCTTGCTGGCTGTGCAGAACCATTTCGTCGGCAGTTGCGAGGGCCTCATTGAAGATGACGTGGACCGTTGCATCCACAACCTGACGCGCCTCGGCTCCGTCGGCATGCAGGAGACGGACAGGATGGTCCTCGATATCATGACGCAGGTATAATTGACAAAAACGGTTGGTAACCTTGACATTTTCGGTTGGTAGAAAGGTCACAATTTCCTCTTCTTTTCGTCGTTGAAAAAGAGGAACCATTTAATGAAGTTATCAACCCGAGATTCCGC
>JAAYCA010000022.1 GCA_012744435.1 Bacteroidales bacterium | reverse complement strand
TTTGTATTGGTCTGACTTGAAGTATAAACATAGGCCGGGAGGAATCAGTGCTGAGACGCTATGGGCTCTTGTTTCGCTCTCTCGTGAGATGTCGGTGAATTATGTGTGGCCTGCTTACCAGGTGAGAATCCCGGTCACGAACTATATGCAACGGCTCTGCCATGAGTTTGATATGAATTTCGGAGGATCCTGGGGGAGCAGTTCGATTTTGCCGTCACAGGACCGGGAGAAGTATTTGATCTCTTCCGTCATGGAGGAGGCCATATCGTCCAGTCAGATCGAAGGCGCTTCCTCGACGCGGAAGGTGGCTAAAGATATGTTGCGGCGGGAGAGCAAGCCGAGGAACCGGTCAGAGCAGATGATTTTCAACAATTATCAGGCAATCCGATTTATGACCGAGCACAAGGAAGATCCTTTGTCTGAAGAGTTGTTGTTGCGAATTCATAGCCTGATGACGGAGAATACATTGGATAATCCTGCAGATGTCGGGAGGTTTCGTCAAACGGATGATGTGGTGGTCGCGAACGAATTGACGAAAGAAGTCGTTCATGTCCCGCCCTCCTATAAAGAAATCCCCCGGTTTGTCGAGGAATTGTGCCGTTTTGTCAATGATGATGTGCAGGGGAGAGCCTTCCTCCATCCGATTATCAAGGCAATTGCCATTCATTTTATGCTTGCGTATGTCCATCCTTTCGTGGATGGGAATGGCCGGACGGCGAGGGCCTTGTTCTATTGGTATATGCTGAAGAATGGGTATTGGCTTACCGAGTATCTTTCGATTTCGCGGGTGATTTATCGTTCGAAAGCTTCCTATGAGAATGCATACTTGTATGTGGAAAACGACCGGAATGATATGGGATATTTCCTGACATATCATTTGCAGGTTCTCGAGATTGCATTTGAGGAACTGAAGACATACATTGAGCGTAAGATTACCCAGAAGCAGCGTGCCGTGGATTATCTCCGTCTGGGAGATATAAACGAACGGCAGGCTACAATCCTGGCGATGGTCCGGGATGATCCCGGGATTGTGATATCGGTCAAAGAGCTGTGTGGTAAATTTCAGGTCACGCAACCGACGATCAAGTCCGACCTGGATAAACTGGTCGCGCGAGGGTTGTTAAAGTGGATTCGGATCAACGGTCGCCGGCACGATTATATGAAGGGCCCGGAGTATGAATCTATGATGAAAAAGATTAATAATCTTTAGTCAATTCCCGGATCCTCTTACTTCCCCCGCGCCGGCCGCAGTCGTTTCTCCGGTCCTGCACGGCGCCCCTCGCTTTTTCGCCTGATTTTGCTTATTTTTGTTCTCAAATATTTATCTGAATTTCTATGGTTACAATCGGTACGCCGCTGACGAAGGTTGCCAGGAAGGCCCTTCTGTGCGGCTCGGGGGAATTGGGCAAGGAAGTTGCCATCGAGTTGCAGCGTTACGGGGTCGAGGTGATCGCCCTCGACCGCTATGAGAATGCCCCTGCCATGCAGGTGGCGCATCGCAGTTATGTGCTGTCCATGCTGGACGGGGCGCGGCTGCGGGAGATCATCGAGCGGGAGAAGCCAGATATCATCATTCCGGAGGTGGAGGCCATCGCCACGCCGACGCTGGTGGAGCTGGAGAAGGAGGGCTACAACGTGATCCCGACGGCCAACGCCACCTTCCTGACGATGAACCGCAAGGGCATCCGCCAGCTGGCGCATGAAACGCTGGGCCTGCCGACCTCGCCCTACCGTTTCGCGGCGACGCGCGCGGAGTTCGACGCGGCCATCGCCGCGGTGGGGACTCCCTGCGTGGTGAAGCCGATTATGAGTTCGTCGGGCCACGGGCAGAGCGTCTGCAAGACCCCGGCCGATGCCGATGCTTCCTGGAAGATCGCCCAGGAGGGCGGGCGTGCCGGGGGTGGGGAGGTGATCGTGGAGGGCTTCGTGCGCTTCGACTACGAGATCACGCTGCTGACCGTGCGTCATGCCGGCGGCACCACCTTCCTGAATCCGGTCGGCCACCATCAGGTGGACGGCGACTACCGCGAGTCCTGGCAGGCGCAGCCGATGAGCGCCGCGGCGATGGCCCAGGCGCAGGACATTGCGAAGAAGATCACGGACGCCCTGGGCGGCTACGGGATCTTCGGCGTGGAGATGTTCGTCTGCGGCGACGGGGTGCTCTTCAGCGAGGTCTCGCCGCGCCCGCACGACACCGGGATGGTGACCATGATCTCCCAGGATCTGAGCGAGTTTGCGCTGCATGCGCGCGCCGTGCTGGGCCTGCCGGTCCCGGCCGTGCGCTTCTACGGCCCCAGCGCCTCCAAGGCCATCGTGGTCGAGGGGGACACCACCGAGGTGGAGTTCGACAACCTGGAGGAAGTGCTCTCCGAGCCCGACATCCAGATCCGCCTCTTCGGCAAGCCCTTCATCAAGGGCCACCGCCGCATGGGCGTCCTGCTGGCCCGCGACGAGACCGTCGAAAAGGCCCTGGCGAAAGTCGAACGCGCCTACGCCAAGTTGAAAGTAAAGGTGGGATGAAAAGATTTCTTTCTTTATTTGCAGTCGTCTGCATAAGTACGTTGACCATGGGACAGAGTTTGACTTTACGGCAGGACAACGTCGAGGCGGTCCTGGCCGGATTGACCCTCAGGGAGAAGGCCTCGTTGGTGGTGGGCGCCGGCTACCGGAGCATGCTCGCCGGGCAGTTTGGCTTCAAGGTGCCCGTGCCGGGGGCCGCCGGGATGACCCGGGCCGTTCCCCGGCTGGGGATCCCGTCGGTCGTCCTGAGCGACGGGCCGGCCGGCGTGCGGATCGAACCGAAGCGGAAGGGCAGCCGGGGCACGTTCTACTGCACGGGCTTTCCCATCGGCTCGCTGCTGTCCAGTACGTGGAACACGGCCCTCGTTGAGCGCGTCGGTGCGTCCATCGGCGACGAGGCGCTCCAGTACGGCGTGGACGTGCTGCTGGCCCCGGGGATGAACCTCCAGCGCAATCCGCTCTGCGGGCGCAATTTCGAGTATTTCTCGGAGGATCCGCTCCTGAGCGGCAAGGTGGCGGCGGCCTATGTCCGGGGCGTGCAGAGCCGGGGCGTGGGAACGTCGGTCAAGCATTTTGCGGCCAACAACCAGGAGACCAACCGCCTGGAGAACGATTCGCGGGTCGGCGAGGACGTGCTCCGGGAGCTGTACCTCCGCGGCTTCGAGATCGCCGTGCGGGAGGCGCAGCCCTGGACCGTGATGGCCTCGTACAACCGCCTCAACGGGGTTTATACCCAGGAGGATCCCTGGCTGCTCACACAGGTGCTGCGCGGCGAATGGGGCTTCGCGGGCCTGGTGATGACGGACTGGACGGGGCGGCGGAACACGGCGGCCCAGATCGGGGCCGGCTGCGACCTGATGGAGCCGGGCGCCGCTTCCCAGATCAAGGAGCTGGTGCGGAAAGTCCGGCGCGGCGAGCTCCGGGAGGAGACGCTGGACGTCTGCGTGCGCCGGGTGCTGGAGCTGGTCGTCAAGACCCCCACTTTCAAGGGTACGCCCCGTTCCGGTCAGCCGGACCTGCAGGCGCACGCCCGGGTGGCGCGGGAGGCGGCCGAGGAGGGGATCGTCCTCCTGAAGAACGACGCCGCCGCCCTGCCGCTGCAGCCCGGCGGCACGCTGGCGCTGTTCGGCGTGGGCTCCTATGAGCTGCTGGCCGGAGGGACCGGTTCCGGGCACGTGCACCGGCCGTATGTCGTCAGCCTCGAGGCGGGACTGAAGGCCGGAGGCGCTGCCGTGGAGGAGACGCTTGCGGGGCAGTACCGCGCTTATCTGGAGAAACACCGCCCGCGCAAGAGTTTCCTGTCCGGGATGGTCGGCAGTCCGGCCGCTCCGGAGATGCCGCTGTCGCGCGAAGCCGTGGAGGCCGCGTCTCTGTCGGCCGATGCCGCCATCCTCACCCTTTCCCGCCAGGCGGGCGAGGGGGGAGACCGGCACCTGGAGGAGGATTTCCTGCTGTCTGACGCCGAGCGGCAGATGCTCGCGGATGTCTGCGGGGTTTTCCATGGGCAGGGGAAAAAGGTCGTCGTGGTGCTGAACGTCGGCGGCGTCATCGAGACGGCGTCCTGGAAGGATCTGCCCGACGTCATCGTCCTGGCCTGGCAGCCCGGACAGGAGGGCGGGAACGCCCTTGCCGGCATCCTGCAAGGACGCGTCTGCCCCAGCGGACGGCTCCCTGTCACCTTCCCGGCGGACTATTTCGACCTCCCGTCGTCGGCGCATTTCCCGTACGACTACAAGGGCAAGGCGTCCCTGGTCCCCAGCGGCAAGAAGCACAGCGACGAGCCCAACGTGGGTTACACGGACTACGCCGAAGGCTCCGCCGTGGGCTACCGGGCGTATCTGGGGGGCGGTGCCGGGGCGGACGGCTTGGCTGGCAGTGCCGGGGCGGATGGTTTGGCTGGTGGTACCGGGGCGGATGGTTTGGCTGGTGGCGCGGCGCCCTCGTACCCTTTCGGCTTCGGACTCTCCTATACGAGCTTTGAAGAGACCGCGCCGGTCTATTCCGGCGACGCGGTCACGGTGACCGTCACCAACACCGGCAACGTCCCCGGCAAACACGCCGTCATCCTGATGGACCCCCTCCTGCGCGCCTTCGGCAAAACCCGCCTCCTCGCCCCGGGCGAATCCCAGACCCTGCAGCTGGAGATCACCCGGTAGATTTCTCCTCGGAAGCCGGGGCCCCGGATTAGAAGAGTTTCCGATAGGCCGCGGCCTTCTTTTCCAGCGACAGCGGGTAGGCGCGGGAGGTGGAGGGCATCCGCCAGAAGCGGAGGGGGCCGACAGGACTTCCGCCATCAGCGCCATTGCCGTCGGTGCCTGGCAATACGGCATCGATGTATCCCCCGACCGGCGGGACGGCGCAGCCGAGGGTGGCGGCGAGGGTCTCGGTGGCCTTCTGGCCGGTGGTGACGATGGTCCGGCACGCCGGAATGCGGGCCAGCAGCGCGGGGATGTCGGTGGGCGTCACCACCTCCAGGAAGGCGTCGGAGGCGTTGTCCTTGAGGCGCCGGACCTCGCAGGCGGTGTCGTAGAAGGCCAGGCCTTTTTCCGCGCAGAAGGCGCGGATCGCCGCTTCGTCGAAGCGTTTCTCGCCGGGGAGGCAGAAGTGCTCTTTGTCGTCAAAGAAAATCAGCCCCAGGATCCGCCAGAAGTCGTTGATCCAGTTGGGGTAGTAGAACGGCATGCACCAGCGGTGCGGCTGGGGCGGGAAGCTCCCCAGGAACAGGATGCGGGCGCCTTCCGGCAGGAAGGGCTCGAAGGGGTGCTGCTCGGTGGTCATAAAAAAACAGTGGTTGTCGTGGTCTGTAAATATTTAATGGTCAACGAATTCCTGATTGTCCTCAGGGCTTTTTACCCCGGAGATAAATCGATAACTGTTTGATTATATGGCTTTTATGCTCCACGGACACCGCTTTTATTTCTTTCCCTCTGAGGTACTCTTACGCATCCGGGACCAATATAACTTCTTTTCCGTTGAGGTATTTCTCCAGCAGGTCGCGGGTGCGGAGGGTGACGAAGCAGGTGGGGGTGCCGTCGGTGCAGGAGAACCATTCCGCCCGGGCGAGGGCGGCGTCCATGACCAGGTGCACGCCGTCGGCGGCCGGCCAGACCGCGCTGAGGATCGTGGTGGCGCCGACGCGCACGCCGGTGAGTTCCCAGAGCCGTTCCGCCGAGGCGAAGGAGACCCGCGGGATGCCCAGGGCGCTGCAGAAGTCGCGGGTCACGAAGGGCTTGTCGTGGGAGGTGACGTAGAGGTAGAATTCCGTCTGCTGGCGGTTGCACAGGAAGATGGTCTTGACGATCTGCATGCCGGTGCGCTCGCTGATGCGGGCGCAGTCTTCCATCGTGATGCCGGGGTCGGTGTCCACGCGGGAGAAGGGGATGCCGGATGCGGCAAATGTTTGATATACAAGCGCCTGCAGCGGCGTCTCGTATTTCGCCGGAGGTGTGGTGAGGGGTTCGCTGACGTAGAAACTCATTTTGCAAGGTATTGTTGCCGCTCGGGCTCGGGGAACTTCTCGATGGCGTAGCGCAGCATGGTGCGCGGCATGGTCCGGTAGCGGGGTTGGGGGCGGGTGCTGGAACCGTTTCCTCCGACTTGGCCGGGGGCGTCGCGCAGCCAGGCCTCCAGCGCCGCCTTGTCGCGTTTTCCCGCTTCGCGGAGGAGCCAGCCGACGGCCTTGTGGATGAGGTCGTGGGAGTGGTGCAGCAGGATGTCGGCGATGGCGAAGGTGTCCGCGAGCTGCCCGTGGCGGAGGAAGGTCATGGTGCTGACAATGCCGATGCGCTGTTCCCAGAGGGTCTTGCCGCGGCGGGCGAGGTCGTAGAGGAGGCTGCGGTCCTTGTCCAGGAGCCATTCCCCAAGCAGTGGGTAGCAGCTCAGGTCCACGAGGTCCCAGTTGTTGATGCGGTCGGTGTGGGAGAGGTAGAAGTCGACGCACGCCCGACGGAGGGAGGTTGCCGGATCTGGTGCGGGGTTTGGTGCTGCTTGGTTTGGCGCTGCCAGGCTTGCTGCCGGATTTGCCTTCGGATTTGCTGCCGGGTCTGCAGTTGATTGGCCTGCCGTTTGGTTTGCTGCTGCCGGACTTGCCGCCGGGTTTGCCAATGCCAGTTTTACCGCCGCTAGGTTTGCGGTTTGGTCTGCCGCCGGGTTTGGCGCTGCCGGATTTGCTGCGGGGTCTGCAGTTGATTGGTTCGCTGCGGGTGGCGCTGCTAGCAGGCTTACCAATTCCGGGTCTGTTACCGCTAGATCTGCCGCTGCTGCTTGGTTTGGCGCTGCCGG
>JAAYCA010000005.1 GCA_012744435.1 Bacteroidales bacterium | reverse complement strand
TGAGCCAGGATCAAACTCTTCTTTGTATATTCTTATACTTCTGTCCAATCCTGACACTCTGACTCAATTTCCAAAGAAATCAACGCTCTCGATTCTTAGTTTCTCGGTACTTGCTTGTACTTATCTTATCAGTCTTTTCAATGATCTCTCAAATTTGGCGCTAAAAAAACCAGCCTCTTCGGCTGATGGCCAAACCCTTTCTTCCGATTGGGATTGCAAAGGTAATTACTTTTTTTGAATCTCCAAATTTTTCAACGCAAAAAAACGTAAAAAAATGCGATCCAAACGGGCTGTAAAAGAACTTTGCGTCCCCCCGTTTCCGAAAGGGGACGCAAAGGTAGATACTTTTTTTAATCCTGCAAATTATTTTGCATGTTTTTTTACATCATGCCGCCGGCAGGCATCGCGGGAGCCGCGGGAGCGGGCTCGGGGATGTCCACGACACCGCACTCGGTGGTCAGGAACATGCCGGCCACGGAAGCGGCGTTCTCCAGCGCCACGCGGGCGACCTTGGTCGGATCGATCACGCCGGCCTCATACATTTTAACGTACTCGCCCGTGCGCGCGTTGTAACCGAAATCTCCCTTGCCTTCCTTGATCTTCTGGATGATGACGGCTCCGTCAACACCCGCATTGACGGCGATCTGGCGCAGCGGTTCCTCGATGGCCTTGGCCACGATGTGGATACCGGTGGTCTCGTCGTCGTTCTCGCCCTTGAGGCCTTCGAGAGCCGAGGCGGCACGGATGTAGGCAACGCCGCCACCCGGGAGATATCCCTCCTCCACGGCGGCACGGGTCGCATTGAGGGCATCCTCGACGCGGTCCTTCTTCTCTTTCATTTCCACCTCGGTGGTGGCGCCCACGTACAGGACAGCCACGCCGCCGCCCAGTTTGCCCAGCCGCTCCTTGAGCTTCTCCTTGTCGTAATCGGAGGTGCTGGTCTCGATCTGCTTGCGGATGGATTCGACGCGCTCGGCGATGGCGTCCTTGGCGCCCGCACCGCCCACGATGGTCGTGTTCTCCTTGGTGATGGTGACCTTTTCGGCCTTGCCGAGCATGTCGGGCGTGGTGTTCTCCAGGGTGAAGCCGCGGTCCTCGGACACCACGACGGCGCCCGTCAGGGTAGCGATATCCTGAAGCATCTCCTTGCGGCGGTCGCCGAAGCCCGGTGCCTTGACGGCAGCGATCTTCAGGGCGCCGCGGAGCTTGTTGACCACAAGGGTGGTCAGCGCCTCGCCGTCCACGTCTTCGGCAATGATGAGCAGTTCGCGGCCTTCGCGGGCGATCTGCTCGAGAATCGGGAGGAGATCCTTCATCGTGGAGATCTTCTTGTCGGTGATGAGGATGGAAGGGTTGCTCAGCTCGGCCTCCATCTTGTCGCCGTTGGTCATGAAGTACGGGCTGATGTAGCCGCGGTCGAACTGCATGCCCTCGACCACTTTCACCTCCGTGTCGGTGCCCTTGGCTTCTTCGACGGTGATCACGCCGTCCTTGCCCACCTTGGACATCGCGTCGGCGATGAGCTTGCCGATGGTGGCTTCATTGTTGGCGGACACGGTGCCGACCTGCTCGATCTTGGAGTAGTCGCCGCCGACCTGCTGGCTCTGCTTCTTGAGGTCCGCGACCACGGCGGCCACGGCCTTGTCGATGCCGCGCTTGAGGTCCATCGGATTGGCCCCTGCGGTCACGTTCTTGATGCCGACGTTGATAACGGCCTGGGCGAGCACGGTGGCGGTGGTGGTGCCGTCGCCGGCCTGTTCGTTGGTCTTGGAAGCGACCTCCTTGACCATCTGGGCGCCCATGTTCTCAAAACGGTCCTCCAGCTCGACCTCCTTGGCGACGGTCACGCCGTCCTTGGTCACCTGGGGGGCGCCGAATTTCTTATCTATCACGACATTGCGGCCTTTCGGGCCGAGCGTCACCTTCACTGCGTTTGCAAGCGCGTCCGCACCGGACTTCATCTTGGAGCGGACATCCACGTCGAATTTGATTTCCTTTGCCATAATTACAGAATTGCTAAAATGTCAGACTGCTTTACGATAAGATACTTCTTGTCCCCGACGGTCACTTCCGTCCCGGCGTACTTGCCGTAAAGGACCTGGTCGCCGACCTTGACTTCCATCGGCTCGTCTTTCTTGCCGGGACCGGCTGCGATGACGGTGCCCTGCTGGGGCTTCTCCTTGGCCGTGTCGGGAATGTAGATACCGGATGCCGTCTTGGTCTCAGCCTCCTTGGGCTCGATCAGGACTCTGTCTGCTAAAGGTTTGATCATAATACTTATTGTTATTTGATATTTGACATCATCTGTCGCCGCAGCGACGCCACGGAAAGAATCAAGGTCTGTGCCAGTGACAATTTGTCACGCGCGTCCGGCAAGCTGCCAGAGCACGATGCCCACGGACACGCTGACGTTGAGAGAATGCTTGGTGCCGTACTGGGGAATCTCCACGCACAGGTCAGCCTCGTCCACCACGTCCTGACGGACGCCGTCCACCTCGTTGCCGAACACGACGGCGTAGCGGCGCCCCGGCTCGCGCCGGAAATCCTGCAGCGGCACGGCGTGCTCGGTCTGCTCCGCGCACACGACCGTCCAACCTTCCGCGCGCAGGCGCCGGACGAGGGCGAGGGTGTCGTCCGCATGCTCCCAGGGGACGGTCTGTTCCGCCCCGAGGGCCACTTTGTGGATCTCGGCGGAGGGCGGCGTGGCGCAGATACCGCACAGATAGACCCGGTCTGCCCGGAAGGCGTCGCCGGTGCGGAAGGCACTGCCCACGTTGTGGGCGCTGCGGATGTTGTCGAGCACGATCACCACGCCCGAGGGGAGCTGTTCGCGGTACTCTTCGGGCCGAAGACGGCCCAATTCAATATTTAACAATTTCCTGTCGCCCATTTCGCGCAAAGGTACGGAAAAAGTTGTATATTTGTGATTACAATTATTTCAACTGTATGAAACAGGACATCCAAATCATCGATCTGATCAAGAAAGAAAATGAGCGCCAGAAATCCGGCCTCGAACTCATTGCATCCGAGAATTATGTGACAGACGAAGTGCTCAGGGCCATGGGCTCCATCTGTACCAACAAATATGCGGAGGGATACCCCGGCAAGCGCTACTACGGTGGCTGCGAGGTCGTGGACCAGATCGAGCAGCTGGCCATCGACCGGCTCAAGGAGATCTACGGCGCCGAATGGGCCAATGTCCAGCCGCACTCCGGTGCGCAGGCCAACATGGCCGTGACCATGGCGGTGCTCCGCCCCGGCGACACCTTCCTGGGACTGGACCTCAGCCAGGGCGGCCATCTCACCCATGGATCTCCCGTCAACGCTTCCGGCCTTCTCTACCATGCCGTGCCTTACGGGCTCGATCCCGAGACCGGCCGCGTGGACTACGACAAAATGGAGGAGCTTGCCCTGGAGCACAAGCCCAAGATGATCATCGGCGGCGCCTCGGCCTATTCCCGCGAGTGGGACTATCCCCGCATGCGCGCCATTGCCGACAAGGTCGGGGCCATCCTTTGGATCGACATGGCCCATACCGCCGGCATGATCGCCGCCGGTCTGCTGGACAATCCTGTCAAATACGCCCATATCGTCACCTCCACGACGCACAAGACCCTCCGCGGACCGCGCGGCGGCATCATCCTGATCGGCAAGGATTTCGACGACCCGCAGGGACGTACCACGCCGAAGGGTGTGGTCAAAAAGATGAGCCAGGTGATCGACTCTTACGTCTTCCCCGGCGTGCAGGGCGGACCGCTCGAGCACGTCATCGCAGCGAAGGCCGTGGCCTTCTTCGAAGCGCAGCAGCCGGAGTTCATCCAATACCAGAAGCAGGTCATCGCCAATGCCAAGGCGATGTGCGACGAATTCCTTCGCAAGGGCTACAAAGTCGTCAGCGGCGGGACGGACAACCACTTGATGCTGATCGACCTGCGCGGCAAGTTCGACGAAGTCACCGGCCGTATCGCAGAGCAGCAGCTGGAGCGAGCCGCCATCACGCTCAACAAGAACATGGTCCCCTTCGACACCCGCAGCCCCTTCCAGACTTCCGGCTTCCGCATCGGCACGCCTGCCGTCACTTCCCGCGGGTTCATGGAAAAGGACATGGTGGAAATCGTCGGCCTGATCGATGAAGTGCTCGACTCCTGCGCCCGCCACATCGAGGTCCTTTCCCTCAAGAAAGACGAGGAACCTACGCCCGCCCAGCAGGCCTCGCTCGACGAGCATTCCGCCCTTCTGGAAGACATCAAGCGCCGCGTACACCAGATGACCGCCGGCGTTCCGTTAAACAAATACTAGTCTGCCCTTGAAAAGAACCCTTTTCATCCTGCTCCTGCTGTGCACAACGTTGACAGCCATGGCGCAACGTTCCGCCCGGCAGCGTTCCGGCGGTGGCATGGAGAGTCTGTGGGACGACCTCAGCGGCCGCAACCGGTTTGAATGGGAGTACGACGCCGATTTCCTGTACATTTTTGACAACCGGGAGTTTGCCGCCTCCAACGGCGCCTATACCCCATCCATGACCATCCATTCCGTGGTGTTCACGCCGACGGCCGGTTTCAGCATCCAGCAGAACCGCCGGGTACACCACCGCGTGGCAGCCGGCATCGAGTTGGCCCACGACATGGGCCTGCGAAGCTGGCGAGAGCTTCCGCGCGAGGTGATCCTTTATTATGATGCCCACATGCGCGCGCGAAAGGGCAGTTTCGAAGGCGTTGCGGGCGTATTCCCGCGCCGCTTCCTGGAAGGCACCTATTCCGAAGCGTTCTTTTCCGATTCTACGAAATTCTGCGACCGCAACCTAGAGGGAATGCTGCTCAAATGGCGCTCCGACCGCTTCTATGCGGAGATGGGGCTCGACTGGATGGGCAAGGTCACCGGGCCGCAGCGGGAGCGTTTCCAGATCATGTCCGCCGGACAATGGGACGCCACGCCCTGGCTTTCCCTGGGCTGGACGGGCAGTTTCTTCCATTATGCGGGCTCCCAGGTCGTACGCGGCGTCGTGGACAACCACCTCCTGGAGCCTTGGGTCAAGGCAGACTTCTCCCGCCGCACGCGTTGGCAGGAACTGTCCCTGCAGGCAGGTCTGATGATCGGCTACCAGTGGGACCGCTTACAGAAAGAGAACCATGAGTACCCGGCCGGCTGCGAGATCGTGCTCACCGCCCGCCGGTATTCTTTTTCACTGCAAAACACCTGCTACTTCGGCGACAACCTGATGCCGCTTTACGGGCGGCAGGATGTCAGCGGCGTGACCTTCGGGCACAATCTTTTCCTCAGCCATCCTTTCTACCGCAGCCCGTTCTATGACCTCCTGGAATGCGCTTGGGAGCCGAGAATCAGCCCGTATCTGAATTTGCGCGTGGCAGCGCGCATTCATTTCCACGACTCCGGATTCGTGGGATGGCAGCAGCAGCTTACCCTGCGGCTGAACCTCGACGCCCTGCGCAACCGCGATCTCCCCGCCGGCCGTTGCCTATGACATACTGGGACTACCGGGAGAGCGGCAAGCCGCAGTATGATTATCTCGTCTACACGGACGGCAGCTACCTGCTGCCGAAGAATTTCGGCGCCTCCGCCTGCATCGTCCTCGACGGCGAATGCAACAAACCGCTTTACCAGTGGAGCGAAGTCAGCCGCTACTCCACCAGCAACCGCCAGGAGATCGCCGCCATCGTGCACGCGCTGCTGCATGTCCCGTCCGGGAGCAGCGTGCTCGTACGCAGCGACAGCGAGAACGGGATTGCCCTGCTGAGCGGCCAGGTCCGGAGCAAGAAAGACTGGGACCTGGTGCAGCTGTACCGGAATGTGAAGAAGGAACGTGCGTTGCGCGTGGAGCTGCAGTGGATCCGCAGCCATAGCGGAGACCGCTGGAACGACTACGTGGACAACCTCTGCATCGAGGCGCTCGGCCTTTTCGAGGCGAACGGCACCCGCGTGCGGGAAGGGGTTGACTCGGAGGCACTTTTTGCCTACATTTGCAAGCAGTAACATTCGTAGAGTCATGAAAATCGCGATCATCGGCGCCGGCAACATGGGCGGCGCCACAGCCCTGGGCCTTGCGGCCGCCCTCCCCCAGGCCCGCATCACCGTCACGGCGAAGCACGCCGCCACCCTGGAGAAATTTGCCGCCCGCGGCATACAGACCTCGCTGGACAACGTCGCCGCCGCCCGCGAAGCGGAACTGGTGGTGCTCGCCGTCAAGCCCTGGCTGGCGCAAGGCGTTCTCGAAGAACTCGCACCGGTACTGTCCGGCAAGGTGCTCGTCTCGTTTGTGGCCGGGATCCCGGCTGCGCAGATGCTCGCCTGGCTGGAAGGCAGCGGCGTGGCGGGCGCCTGCACCGTCATTCCCAACCTCGCCGTCGAGGTGGGCCAGAGCATGACCTTCATCCACCCGCTGTGCGGAAGCGACGAAACGCTGCAGACGGTGCGTTCGCTGTTCGACGCCGTCGGACGGAGCGCCGTCGTGGACGAGAAAAGGCTGAATGCCGGCATGATGCTCGCGTCGTGCGGGACAGCCTTCGCGCTGCGCTACGTCCGCGCTTCCGCCGAAGGAGGCGTCGAACTCGGACTCTACCCGAAGGAGGCGCTCGGAGCCGTGCTGCAGACCGTCAAGGGCGCAGCAGCCCTGCTGGAAGCACACGGGACACATCCCGAAGCGGAAATCGACCGCGTGACCACGCCGGGCGGCATCACGATCAAGGGACTGAACGCGATGGAAGAGGCGGGCTTTTCCGCCGCCGTCGTCGCCGGACTCAAGGCCTGGACGCCGAAATAAATCCTCCCATCCCCCCATCCCCCCATCCCCCCATCGCCCCATCACCGCGCGTGATATGTAAAAATTTGTATATCAACTATTTAAGAAGAACAGGGGTGCCTTTTTGAGGCACCCCTGTTCTTCTTATTTACCTGATTATCAACCCATTCTGCATCACGCCCCTGGCGTGGGGGAGAATCGGTGAAGAAACAGTACCTCAAAAATATTTTGCAAATTTTAGGTACTTTGTGATACAAGGTATTATATTTTTTATATATCTTTGCAGAAACAAAGTTCTATAAAAATGAAAAAAGTATTGAACATCAGTCTCGGAAGCAGGAGTTTTACCTTGGAGGAGGACGCCTACAAGCGTCTGAGCGAATACCTTGAGCATTTCCGCACGCGCCTGGTCGCGTCGTCGGGCGTGCCCATTACCCAGAATGCGGAAGTCATGGAGGACCTGGAGTCCCGCATCGCCGAGCTCTTCACGCAGGAAGTCGGCAGCGACGGCCGCGTGGTCGGGCTTGACCTCGTGGAGCGGGTCACGCGCCAGCTCGGCATGCCGGACGGCAAGCCCGAGACCGCCCCGGCCGACGACTGGCGCAATTCGGAACCGAAGGAGCCCGTCCGCAAGAAGATCTACCGCGACATGGAAAACCGGCGCATCGCCGGCGTCTGTGCCGGTCTCGCGGCCTACCTGGACATCGACGTGGTACTCACCCGCGTGCTTATGCTCGTGGCATTGGTGGCCGGCACGGCCGGATTCTGGATCTACATCATCTGCTGGATCGCCATTCCCAAGGCGGTCACGCCCACGCAGAAATGCGAAATGAACGGGCTGGAAGTCACGGCGGAGAACCTGGCGAAATTTGCGAAATCCAATAAGAGCTAGCATATGGAGAACACCGCTGAAAACGTCCGCGCACAAATGCGGAAGGGGGTGCTCGAATACTGCATCCTCTCGATTCTGAACAAACGCGAAGCCTACGCCTCGGCCATCATCGAGGAATTGAAAAGCGTGGGCATGATCGTCGTCGAGGGCACGCTCTATCCCCTGCTCATCCGGCAGAAGAATCAAGGCCTGCTCTCCTACCGCTGGGAAGAGTCCACACAGGGCCCGCCCCGCAAATACTACGTCCTTTCGGACAAAGGCCGCGAGCAGCTCGCCCAGATGGACGCTGCCTGGCAGGAACTCGTAGATGGAATCCAAACGCTCAAGCAAGCATGAAAGAAGTAGAAAGATTCAGCCTGGGCGGCTATGCCTTCACCCTGGAAGAGGACGCCGCCACCCTCGTCGGAGAATACCTCGGGAAATTGGAAAAGTATTACGAGGGCCGCGAGGGAGGCCCGGAGATCCTCGAAGGGATTGAAGAGCGCATGGCGGAGCTCCTGCTGGAGAAGGCCGGCCGCGAGGGAGTATGCACCAAGGAGATGATCGATCAGATCATCGGCATCCTCGGCAGGCCTGAGATTATCGAAGCCGCCGGAGAGGAAGAGGAGAATCCGGGTCCGGACGGGAAGGATGAAAAGGCGGAAACACGCGGCAAGCGCAAACTCTACCGTGACATGAACGACCGGGTCGTGGCAGGGGTATGCAGCGGGCTCGCTGCCTATTTCAGGATCGACGTGGCCCTCCCGCGTATCCTGTTCGCGCTGTTCTCCATCGTATTTCTGCTCGGATGGCACTGGAATGGCCACCATACCTCCGTGACCGTCCATCTGTTCGTCCCCATCCTTTATGCCATCCTATGGATCTGCATGCCGCCGGCCAGGACCGCGAAGCAGCGCTGGGAGCAGCGCGGCGAGGACGGCACGCTGCACGGCATCCAGCAGAGCATCGAAAACGGCGCCAAAGAGATCGACGACGCCGTCCGGTCCATCGGCAATTCAAAGGCGGCGCATGAGTTCGGCGTCATCTTCGAGAAACTCATCGGCGTGATCCTGCTGATCGTGGCGTTCAGCGTCCTGTTTGCCGGAGGAGTAATCTCCTTTGGCAGCGGCATCCTCGGCAACAAACACAGTTTCTTCGGACTGGGCGAACTCTTTGACCGGGGAATGAGCGAACTGTCCCGGATTGCTCCTTCCGTCGCAGCGACACTGGTCCATCCCTGGGTCCACGCCCTGGCGGCGGTCGTCATCTTCCTTCCCTTCCTCGGGATTCTGTACGGAGCGCTCCAACTGCTTTTCGGCTTCAAATCTCCCAAGTGGCATCCCGGGCTGGTACTCTTTGTCCTATGGCTTATGTCGCTGCTCGCGCTCGCCATTTTGGTAATCACGGGCGTGGTATCGACGCAATTCCTGACCATTTGATCCGGGAAAAGAGAACCCAAAACGACAAATTTACGATAAGACCATTGCCGGAAACCGATGATTTCCGGCAATGGTCTTATTGAGAAACGATAATCTTTTTGAAAAAAATACACGATTCAAAAAGAGACTGCTAGAAAACAGGCCGATTTTCTAACATTTTTGATACACAAAGGGCCAAAAACTCTTATCTTTGCATCTATTATAATAACACGCTAGCGCAAGTGTTATGTGAGCGCGCACGCGAAGCTGAAACGTAGAACATGAGACCGCTTCTGACCACGCTGATTGCCCTTATGGCCGGATTGATTCCCGCCCTGGCGCAGCCGATTGGCTCTTCCGCAGAGACGAGCCCGCCGACCGTGGTCATCTGGTTTGGTTTCGACGATGCCACCGTACGACCGGATTTCTCCGACAACCGTCACAGTCTCGCCCAATTGGATTCCCTGCTGCATGAGCGGAATTTCACGCTGCTGGATACGCTCCGCATCGTCGGCAAATCCTCGATGGACGGCGTCTACGCCTACAACGCCCAGCTCGCCACACGCCGCGCCCGCGCCGTGCGAAGCTACATCCTCAAACATTATCCCGATTTCCAGGGCACCCTGTCGGTCCTGTCTGAAGGTGAGGTCTGGGCGGAATTCCGCGAAGCGGTCGCCCAGGATTCATCACTCCCCGAGGGGACCCGGGAGCGCATGCTCGGGATCATCGACTCGGATGCCTCGCCCGACCGGAAGGAGGCGCGGCTCAAGTCTCTCCCCACCTGGCGCAGCTACATGCGCGCGCTCTTCCCCACCTACCGCTCCGCCACCGTCACGCCCTATTATTGGATGCTGGACCTGCCCCGGCTGCCGGAAGACGAGATGCTGGAGAGCCTCTCCTGGCTTCCCCGGACCCCGGCCGTCCAACTCCGTCCGGACCTGCTGACCGTGCCGGCCCTGACGCCCGTACGCAAGCGCGCCAAAGGTCCGATCCGCCCCGTGTTCGGCCTCAGCACCAATCTGTTATACGACCTGACCTATATCCCGAACTACGGCCTCACCTCCATTCCGAGCTTCAGCCTGGAATACTATCCCGCCCGCTCCCGCCACCTCACCCTCGGCACGGACGTGGAGTGGCCGATGTGGAAGCATTGGGAGGACCACCGTTTCCTGCAGATTCAGAATGTCACGCTCTGGATGCGCCGTTACTTCAAGTCCTGCGACGAGCGTTTCCACGGCATGTACCTGTTCGCAAGCGCCAATGCCGCCCGTTTCGGCATCGGTTATGATGCCAAGGGCTGGGAAGGCGAAGGCGTCGGCGCTTCGCTGGGCATCGGCTGCAAGTGGACCCTCGGCCGCCGCCTCTTCCTGGACCTGGGCATCGCCGGAGGCGCATTCTACGCTCAATACGACCCCTACGTGTATGGCAACGATGCCACGCACCGCTACTACTACGACTACACCGGCGCCCCCGAAGAGTTCGTCGTGCGCAACCACCGCTGGCTGTGGGGCGGCCCCACCCGGGCGTACCTCTCTCTCGGCATCGACCTGTTCAACCGCAAACGCAGAAGCAGATGAAAGCACGCAGAATCATCACCCTCGGCGCACTGCTGCTCCTAGTCTGCGGCTGCCGGATCGACCCGCCCCTGTACCTGCGCAAGGTCATCGACGTGGAAGTCGAAGTGGATGCCGCCGTCAATGTGGACGTGATGTGGCAGGTGGACTGGGAGGTCAAATGGGACTATGCCTGGAACGTCGAGGCTCTCGGGCCGGTGGGCTATGAAGCCCCCGCCAGCATGCGTCTGCACAGTTACCCCCACGACGCCGAAGGAGGACTTGCCGACCACCAGGTCCACAACTTCGTCGGAGAGCAGTCCCGTGTCCAGCTGACCGCCGGCGTATATGACTTCCTCTTCCACAGCAACGATTCCGAGGCAATCCTCTTCCAGTCCAACGACAAATTCGACGACGTTTATGCCTACACCCGGGTGATATCCAATGGTCTGAAAGAATCTTCCCTGGTGCAGACCGGACAGCAGAAACGGAACGCCTCGCTCCAAGGCGGCAGCGTCCAGACCAAGGCGGACGACGGGGATGGCGGCTTCAGCGAGGATCC
The DNA here is from genome assembly GCA_012744435.1 of Bacteroidales bacterium. Classification (GTDB taxonomy): domain Bacteria; phylum Bacteroidota; class Bacteroidia; order Bacteroidales; family UBA932; genus Cryptobacteroides. The sequence continues at coordinate 15,207 of JAAYCA010000005.1, read as the reverse complement.
GGTCGTGCTGATGCCCGACTGCCTCTATGCGCTCTACGCCCCCGGGCAGGTGGTCTCCGACAATCCGGACAACTATGAATACATCAACGGGCACTACGTCTTCCGCATTCGCGGCGATCTGCACCCCGTCACCTACATCTATCTGATCCAGGTGCACTTGCTGAACAACAACGGGCGCGTCGTCGGCAGCGCCGGCGGTTGCGCCATGACAGGCATGGCCGAAGGGGCGGACCTGCAGACGGGCGTGAATGCCACGACCCGGGTGAGTGTGCCGACAGACCTGCAGATCAACCCGGCGGAGGATCCCGACCTGCTGGGCGCACGCCTGATCAGTTTCGGCCTCCCCGGCTGTAACCCCTACGACGCCCAGAGCGTCGCCGCCTCCACCAGCCGGCACTACCTGGTGCTGAGCATCTCCTACAGCAACGGCAGCCACCGCAACATCCACGTGGACATCGCGGACCAGGTCCGCGCCCTGCCGCTGGGCGGTGTCATCAGCCTTGAGCTCGACGTCGACGACTTCCCGCCGGAAGAGGGCGGGGGCGGAAGCGAAGGCGGCTTCAACGCCCTGATCGGAGACTGGGAGGAGGAAACAGGAAGCCATACAATTGTAAATTAATGAGTTATATATCTGGCACAAGAATTGAACAATATTATTAAAACACATTTTATGCGTATGAAAAAGTATCTGATTTATGCACTGACCGCCGCCATCGCGGCCGTCGGCTGCTCCAAGACTTTCGAGGTGGAAGAGACCCAAGCCCCCGCCATCGGCTTCGGCACGTGGGCAGATGTTATGACCAAAGCACCCAAAACTGGTTTTGCAACGGACGATGAGTTCGATGTTTTCGGATTCAAATGGAACACTGGGCCGACAAATCAGACCACGGTGTTTGATGGTGTGGATGTCAAGTATAACGGGACGGCTTGGAGTTAAACTCCCCTCCGTTTCTGGGATTCTAACTTTGACAACTACACCTTCTTTGCTGCTTACCCGAAGGGTCAACTTACAACCGCACCGCCCCAAACTGGTCTTTTCGTTTCTAACGAACTGACTTACAACGGCTCGGATGAGGTTCTGCTTATTGCTCAGCAGAAGGATGTTGCAAAAGCTGGTTACGGAACTACTGTTCCTCTTGTATTTAAGCACGTCGGTTCGCTCGTTGACATAAAATTCAAGAAACACGCTGAGATTTCCTCTGCTGCCGTAGAAGTTACTTCCATCAAATTGTCTGGCATCCAGACAAAGGGTAAATTCACAGTAGAAAGCTATGACGGGAACATAGACCCTGTCGGGAAGACGGTTTCTGGAGTAGCCGGTCTTGGGTGGGAACTTGCAGCAACGCCGGTTGTGAATGCTGCCAATGCAGCTGCTGCTACCGCGCCTTATATCAATACCACTGGTGTCTCTCTTGCCATTGACGCAGGTGTTGGAAAAGCCTATGCAGCAAACCTCCTTACCAACCTCGTTCTTATGCCCCAGACCCTGGCAACTAATAGTGGCCCCAAGATTACTATCTCATACACCATTACTACAGGTACGGGCGACGCGGTTCAAACGACCACGTATGCCGACAAGGAATTCTACTTTGGTCAGTTTGATTCCTCAGACCCCGATCCGAGCGACAAGGACAATACTGACCCTCGCGTTTCGGCATGGATGCCTGGCGTTCACTATGTGTATTACATCACGATCAATGCTAACGCTATCACCTTCAGCGCGTCTATTGCCAATTGGGCAGACCCGGCGGTTTCTGCTCATTACTACCTTGTCAACTAAAAAGTAATGCTCACCTGCATCATACGCATAGCGGCAGCTGTGACGGGCGCCCTGCTCCTGGCAGGGTGCTCCAGCACGCTTGACCCGGCGCGCTCCGAAGCCCCCATCGGCTTCAGCGCCGGGTCCGCGCTGCTGCGCGATGATGCGCCCCCGACCAAGTTCGGACAAGCCATCGAAGGAACATCCTTCCAAAGCGGCTCGAGTTTCCTGCTGTACGGCCGGCGCAACACGGACCCGCTTCTGTTCAGCGCCCGGGAAGTCTCCCTGTCGGGAAGCCTCTGGGAGTATGAAAATCCCGAACAATGGAACTGGACCTCCGACTCGGACTACTATGATTTTCTGGCCCTGTATCTGGGGGATCTGCATGATGCGGGTCGACTGACCAATCCCCTGCCATCCTGCAATACGGATAATCCGCTGTCCGTTTCCGTCGCTTACGACCCATCCCAGGAGCAATACGACCTGATGCTGGCCGGCAAACGGAGGACCTACGACGCCCCCGAGGGCCGCACTGCTACCGTCCACCTGACCTTCCTGCACATGCTCAGCGCCGTCAAGCTCAGAATAGCCAATGTCTCCGATGCCAGCAGCCTCACGTTCACCGGCTATCATTTCGAGAACCTGGTCTCCCGTGGGACGGCCTCGGTCACAGCCACCTACGACGGCGAAGGCAACGCCAGCTATGCCTGGACCGGCCTGACCCGCCTTGCCACTGCGGTCGGCGGCACTGCCAACCTCAGTACTGAAGCGCTGAATGCACTCGGCACAGCCGGATTCCTCCCTCACGCGCTCAGCCCCGGTGAGAACCAAGGTAATCACTCCTACCTCGACCTGATGATCCCGCAACGGCTCGACGAGAAAATCGGCATCGACGGCTGGCCTGCCCTCGTGCTCGAATACACGCCGACCGGCGAATCTGCCACCAGCGCACGAATCTTGCTGAAAGACATTTACACAGACCCTGCTCCCGGACAAGAGCCTGCAGCCATTTCCAAATGGGAAATGGGGAAACAATACCTATACGAAATCGAACTCAGCCTGGACGGCGGCGTGCAGGTCCACGTGACCACGTCGGACTGGGATTCCGTCCCTGCAGAAACCCCCGGCTTGCTGCTACCTGAACTTTGATGATCAAGAAAACGTTCATATCCCTGTGCACCGCTTCCGCGTTGCTGCTCGGTGCTTCCTGCACTCCTCAGGAGCAGCCGGGCGGTGCCGTCTCCGTCATCCTCTCTTCCGGCCAGCCGGAGACCCGCGGCGCGGCAGAAGTAGCAGACGGATCGGAGATTTACATGAACAACGGGGATCCCGACCTGATCCTGCTGCTCTTCAACAGCGAGGGTACGCTCGTTGCCAAGTATCCGGACTCAGGATCCGAACTGATGGATTCGCCCACACCAAGCGGCAGCGACCTAACGGTCCGCATCACCAAGACCATCGGCGGGGACACACTCCCCGGAGGAGAATACACGGTATATGCCATCGCCAATACCGCCGGCCTATGGGCGCTGACCGACGGTGACGAAACCAATATCTCTGCCGGAGAACTCAGTTCCAGCAGCATCACCACCCAGACGCAGGCGGAAGCCCTTTATTTCAGCACATTATATCCCCCCACGCTTGGCAACGGCCGTCTGCCCCTCACGGCCAAGACATCCCTGACCGTCAGCGAACACGGCAACGGTTCCGCACAGTTGGAACTGAAGCGCTGCGTAGCGCAGGTGGTCGTCAAACTTGTCAACAACTACACCAAGCAACTCAGCTTGAGCAATCTCTCCGTTACGCTCAGAGATCTGAACGCCAGCACAGGCTACCTCTTCCCGCACAACCCGGACATCCCGGCTGGCATAGTCTACGCCGACCTGGTCAAGGAGGTAAGCACGGTGACACTTCCCGACAATACGGTTGCGGCCAACGAGGTGTACGAGTTCTCATCGCTGGCCTTTCCCGGAGCGGCCCCACAAGGGACGTATGCCTGTGACATTTCCTTCGGCGTCTCCCAGGTGGGAGAATCGACCCTGACTCCGACCAGAAACTTCAGCTTTACGGGCCTCCCGGTCCACAACAACAAAGGGCAGGATATCACGAACCTGACCCGAAACCAGAGACTTACCATCACCGTCACCATCAACCAAGGTCAGATGCTTTCTTTCAGTTTCGAAGTAGGTGAATGGACGGCAAAAACAGAAACCGTCACTTTTGATTAGCCCGATGAGAAAGTACCTCCGCATATTCTTCCTCCCCCTCCTCCTGCTGACAACCGCCTGTGTCAGGGAGAACCTTCCTACACGCTTCCGCGTGCCGGAAGGCACGCCCGTGACCCTTACGATCGGCTTCGGCGCACAGGCGCCCGTCGACGTGCAGGTCAATACCAAGGCGGGAGCGACCCGGGCGGACGAATCCCGCGTGCATGACCTCTACGTATTGATCTTCGACAGCGGAGGCACCCGCAGCTACGGCCGCTATTTCAGTTATCAGCACAAATGGGACAATACGAATCCGCTGAATAGCAACGAGAATGAGAACGAAGGCTGGTACGTCGAGAACAAGACGCTGGACGGTGTCACGCCTGTCGTCAGCGATACCCGAGGCGCCGTCAAGATTGCAACGAAGGCCCTTTCCAGCTGCACACTGGTACTGCTGGCCAATGTGGAGAACACGCTGATCTCGCTCGGCGGGGAGGACCCGCTGGAGGCTCTCAATTCCGTAGCCAACTACACCGACCTGAAGAACCTCCCGGTGCGCCTGGAACAGAATGCCGTGGCACGCAACGGCCTTTTCCTGATGCTGGGGGAAATTCCCAACCTGGACATGACCCACATGACCTGGGACAAGAGTGGCGGCGCATCGACCGGTACTTTCGGCACGGATTACCTGGTGACGCTCTCGCCCCTCGACGCCAAAGTCAAATTCCGTATCCGGGCCAACGATGCAAACATCAAGGACCTTACGCCGTACAAGTGGTCCGTCTCCAACCTCCCGTCTAGCTGCTATCTGTACGAGCGGGAGCCGTATGCTTTCCCCTCCGGAGAGGATCATTACTACTTCGATACCGACCCTATTTACTTCGACGAGGAGGAAACGGACGGTGACGGGATCTGGCAGACCTTCACGTTTTACATGCTGGAGAGCTGCCTGGCTTCCGATACAATAACACCGAATTATTCCTCCCGTGAACTGCAAGCCAAGAACCCGGCACCCGTGAACTATGAAGATGACCACGGAGACACCCAGACCATCCACTATGTCAACAACGGCGACGGCAACGGCGACAAGCAGTGGACCTACGCCCCGGCACGGGCCCCGTTCGTCACCTTCAGCGTTTCCATGGCCTTCAAGACGGACACCCCCCAAGGTATCGACGGTCTGGCAACGCAGGAGTACCCCTGGGACAATTCAAACAATCCCCGCCCTGTCGGGGTGACCGGCGAAACATCCTATACCGTCCACCTGGGAGATTTCTCCCAGGACCCTAGCGACTACAGCACCCGCCGCGGGCATTACTACACCTACGACATCGTTATCAACAATGCTTCCAACCTCTACGCGGAATCGAGTTCTCCTACAATTCTGTACTCGCGCAGCAGATTTTGAATGACCAGCATGTATTCTCCTGGTATGTAAAGACGCCTTTCTCCGGGAACGGCGGCGCGCCGGAATGGGACAGCAACCTCCACCGTTACATCGCGGACAGCACGGAGGTGGACTTCCTCTGGGTGAAATTCGCCATCAACAAGTTGGAGGACGGCACAGACCCAAAGCAGAGCACCTATAGCCAGAATCGCATCCCGTATCCGGGAAAAGACGCTTACGACTACAGCTGGAATCCCGGCGACCCTGGAGACGTCCCGGTGCTGATGGACATCAACCAGCTGCTCAACTACATTTACTACCAGTACAGGTTAAAGGCAGCCCATGACGACAATCCCTCCGAGCCGGAAGACACCTTCGATACGCAGGGCATGATCCGCGCGACCGCCTTCGTGGACGAATACTACTACGAACGGGATCCCTTCACCGGACAGATGAATCCGGACCTCTGGCGCAAGTTCATCAACGCAGACCCGCGCGAGATGCACATCCTCTCCGACGTGCAGTCCAGCCGTGACCGCCAGAGCAACCTGATCAACTCCAGCCACTCCATCATCCAGCGCTCCATCCAGACCATCTACAATGTCGATTCGCCTGAACTCCGCTCCCTCTGGGGGACCGAACACAAAGACGAAATGCGCGAGAAGGGCGACTGGACCGGATGGGGCTGGGGAATCGAAAGCGACGCTTTACTCAACACCCGGGTCACGAGCGAAGAGAACGGACGGCTCAACTCCGTCGCGCTCTGGGGTCTCTACCCCGCACCGGACGGCGACCACGACCAATGGACCGATTTCCTGAAGTACGACGTCGTCAACAGCCTCCCGGAACTCAAGGATGAGACGCACCGCAAGATGGCCTATTCATGTCTGACCCGTAACCGCGACAACAACGGCGACGGATTCATCGACCCCGAAGAAATCCGCTGGTATATGGCCTCCATCAACCAGCTTAAAGGTATGTGGGTAGGCAACGAATCCCTATCCACCACAGCGCGACTGTACCAGCCTTGGGGGACGGACTGGCGCGCCCACGTCCTTTCCAGCACCTGCAGTGCCAATGCGGCCACGCCGGTCGGTCTGGTTGCAGAAGAGGGGGTTGCCACCTTCAACTATTCCGTAGAAGGATATGACTGGGCGGAAGGTGGCGCAAACGCAGCACGCCTTCGCGAATCGGTGCCCTGTATCCGCAACATCGGCACCTACCAGGTCAATGGCATGAACTATGACATCACGGCGGCGCCCTACACCGAGATTCCAGATCCATATTACACCCTGGAAGTGAACACGGACCCGGAACACCCTACGGACGCGAACTTCAACACATACATCCTCCGCTTCCAGCGTCTCGACCCGCGTTCCTTGCGGGAATATACCGACAAGGAGCTCCCCTTCCACGACGAGAAGTCGTCCAGTAACCGCATCTATCTGGAGTTGCACATGCAGAGCCCTGCCAGCCGGACTACGGAGACGCCGGACTACGCCGATGCGGGTAGCAACAAGATATTCTCGGGAGAAACCGGGAAAATAGACACGGGCACGATCAACGAAACCATCACCAACGAAGGCTATAACAAATATTGCCCTGCGGGCTACCGTCTCCCGAACCAGACGGAGCTTGCGATCATGACCCTTGTGCTCCCGCAGACCTACTGGAACAACGCCCTCCGGGTCCCTTGCCGCACCTATTTCTCTTATGGATATTATGCTGCTGCCGGCAAGCAGAAAACGACAGAGCAATACAAACTGGGATGGACGTATGCGTCCAACCTCCACCTGCCGGACCGCAAGAATGGCCCGAATACGCACGAAACGACCCGCATCCGCTGCGTGCGCGACAGTGACATGACCGGCACCATTTCCGGCAAAATGTACCTCGCCAGCCGCCGGATCATGCCGGGCGAGACCACAACCCTCCATTTCAACTTCTCTTCCACGGGTGCTGCCTTCGAATCCGGAAGGCTCTACCTATGCTATACCGACCGTTCCGGCCAGCCCGTTGAAACGGAGATTCCACTCGCCGAGCAGCCGTCTGACCTCCAGTACCGCACCAGCCAGGAGTTTACGGCGCCTGGGCTCTACGATCTGGATCCGCCAGCACAAGACCTGCCGACCCCCATGCAGCTCAAGCTGGTACTGACCAACGTCCGGGAAAACTCCGAGACCACCTTCTACGCTCCGTTCACGCTTGCCGAGATGTCGGTTTATGGCGAATTCGAGATCCTGCCCGGACATGACGAGGTCCAAGGCTTCCCGATCAGCATCTACGCCGAGACAACCAGCGACGAGACGAAGATCACAGCACTCCGACTGGAATACAAGGAGAGAGTGGACGAAGAATGGGGCACACTGCACGACCTCAGCACCGCTGCGGCGAACAAGTCCGAATTCGAACGGACTGTGTATTTCAATCCGACCCCGGGACATCAACCGACCAGCTATTACTTCCGCGTTGTGGCAGCGACTAATGGCCACACCTATACATCTGCCCGCAAATCTATGGAGTTCCTGCTGGAGGATGATAAATGCTGGAATGAAGAAGACCCTCAGAACCCATGGGCAGACGCCTCCGATGTTTCCCAAAAATGGCCCGGGCAACAAATCTCCGGGCTGGATTTTGCCGCCGGCGATTTCATCGAGGCGCTTCTGGACATTTCAAATTGTGATTTCAGAGAAGCTGTTGATCCTCCTTCTACTTTCCCCCATACGACTGATTATAATAAAACATACAATGATTTGACCAGCTGGCAAAAAGATTACAACATCGGTATGGATGATTTGCTCAGCATCGGTCTTAATGAAATCGGGAATGTCAATTCCAGTCCCTTCAGCAACGGGTATCCGTGGGTATATCACGTGTATTATCCTGCCCGCAACGGTAACAAGAACTATTTGGCCCCATACTTCGTATACACCGGTAATTCCTGGAACGGAAACAATATCGCCGAACTGGATAACCAGCAGCCTCTGCTGCTCAGGATGGACCAGAATGGCATGTACTGGAACGGGCAAGCGTTGAATATGTCCAGATACAACAGCAATTCCGCATCCGTCCTCTCCAGATTGACCTCTGCCAGCACCCTGTACATCGGAGCAGAAGAGGGCTTCCACCATTCGCGGGCTATATATGAATACGTGCGTGTGGTCCGCAACGACCTGGAATCATTCCCGGAGGAAGTGAACGGAAGTTTCAGTGACAACCCGCAGAATGGAGGTAACTTATAAAGACGTAACGGCTATGACGATCAAGCGACTGCATTTTATCCCCCTAACCCTGCTGCTTGCCCTGCTCGGATCCTGCAGCAAGGAGACGCCCCCCCCGGTGTCCCCTGCGGATGGCCGGACGATTCCATACCGTGCCATGGTCACGGAAGGGTCCGGGACCCGGGCCGGAGTGGACGGCAATATGCACTATCTATTTGAAACGGGAGACCGCCTGTTCCTTACAACAAGCAGCAACATCGACGACGACAAGATGTACGGTGTCCTTTCCCTCGTATCCGGGGCAGGAGAAACAAGTGCGGTATTCGAGGGAGATCTTCATTGTACCGGAGATTTCGAACCTGCCGGCAACCAGACGCTCTACGCCACGCTTGTCGGAACAGCCGACAGGATACATACCGAATCCGACGGTTTGATTACAGCCATAGCATACCCCACGGACGAGTACGCCCCGGACTTCGGGGAAGCCATCCGGCGCTTCAGTCATTTCACCGGTACCGGCACCTTCTCAGGCAAGACCTTCTCGCTTACCCAGCAATCAGCTTTCCTGATCTTTGACCTCACCTTCGACGAGTCTGGAGAGACTGTTACTGCAACCTTCCGGAACGGGCAGGATCCGCTTCGCTCCGTGTCCCTCAGCCCAGTCACAGAGAACGGGCTTGCCCATACCCGATTCGTCCTGCCCTTTCCAGGCGGTGAAGCCAGCTTATCCTCTGCAACGATATCCATTGAAAACAATCTGATCTTCAATATCCCGGGGGAGACGGCCCTGGCCGCCAACAATTACTACAACATCCGCAGGAGCACGATTCCTTTCGTGACACTGCCGCCAACGACCGATTACGTGGCAGGGACTGCCGAATCCCCCAGCCAGGCATTCCCGGTCCGGGTTGCGCTCCCGCCGGACGCTAACATCACGAAAAACGAACTACCAAGCTCCGACTTGAACCTGATCATTACTACACCGGAGGATGGAGACATTACAATCCCCCTGACCGGCCTGGACCGGGCAAATGGTATGGACCTGACCCCTGCGGATGTCCTATCCGCCATCCTGACAAAGGAAGGGACTGATGTACTGAAAACCGGAGACTACATTTTCTCCATCAACGGCGTGGAGTCTTCCTGCGTGTCGATGCGCTTGATCGAGTCGGCTTTCACATCCGATCCGACACCTTCTTCAACCGGCGGCTGGGGCGAGACCATCGGCCCGCTAGGTGAGAACGATTATGTCGAAGCCAAGATGATGACGCGCAATGACAAAAACAAAGCGAACCTGATTGGTTTTGGTAAAATCATCAACAGCTGGAGCAACGGAAATGCTGTATTATTTTATTACCCGTGTGACAATGCTACGCAGTCAAAATTACGGATGCAGGCAAGGACTAACCAAACCATCTCGCAAAAAGATACCCAGGTCAGCCCCGGAAGTGTCGTCATCCGCTTTGACTGGACAGGCGTCTATGTGAACGGCGAGGATTACTCCGGCGAGACCAAACTGGACAGCGAACTCCCTTTCTACAAGAACCTGCTTATCGACGCCGAACTGAAAGTCGGCTCCAGAGAAGGCTCTGTACTCTCCAACGCCTACTACGACTATGTCCGCGTCGTGAAGTACCCCGCCAACTAGTCAAATAATAGAATATCCCGTCCCTACTCCCCCACCGTCAGGATCATCTGCACGACTTCGTAGTAGTTGGCTGTGCCGCTGCGGATGCGGTTGCTCTTGAGGAAGAGGTCGTAGAACCAGGCGTGGATGCGGCCGATGAGGGGCGAGTAGCGTTCGGCCCAGTAGGCCCGCTGCTGCCGATAGACCTCCAGCACTTCCGGGCGCAGGGTCCCCAGCCATTCTGAATATTCTTCGGCCGGCAGGGCGCCACGCAGCAGCCGCCAGAGGCCTCGCTCGCCGTGTCTTTCCCGTGTCATTCAGATTCTCCCTGGAAAGGCATCATCGCCAGCAGCTCCTCAACTTTCCCGACAGGGAAATCCGCCGCGGGCGGGTTGGCTGCCAGCGCCTGCAGGAACGCGCGGGCGTTCTCCGACTGGGGAAGCATATAACTGGACTCCCGCATCAGGTCTTCTTCCATGATCCGGGAGCTCTCGCTGATTGCGCGCATCAGCTTGTACAGCGTGTCGCTCTCCGTCAGACCGGCAATCGAGCGGGCGGCCTGTTCGGTCGCGACTTTGCGGCTGGTCAGGACGTCGAGCGCCTGCACGACGGCTTCCGTCTTCGGCTGGGGCAGCGGCATCTCGAGGGGGACAAGGGAAATGGCCTTGGACGGGCAGGCGTCGGCGCAGGCGCCGCAGCCGATGCATTTGTCCCGGTCGATGATGCTGTCCTCGGTATCGGTCGCCCCGGTCGGGCAGACATACAGGCACAGGCAGTCTTTCGTACACAGACTCAGGTTCCTGACGGCATATCGGGTCTTTTTCATAGCGGCTTCCTCCTTTCGATTTTGTTGAACTTCCACGCAGGCACCTTGCACACGGGGCAGAACTCCGGTGCCGCGGCGCCGATATAGACGAATCCGCACACGCTGCAGACCCAGATCTCGCTGCCGTCCAGCATTGCGTCATCTTCTTTCAGGTAGCGGTCCATCAGGGAGCTGAGCATCCGCGTGACCTTCTCGCCCCAGACCAGGACGCGCTGCGCCCCGCGATCGGCCTGCCGGACGCAGGTCTGCCGCACCTCGGGATAGTCTGCAAGGTCCTGTTTCAGCTGCGAGATGACATCCATCACGGTCGCGTCTTCGACCTTGGGGGAATGGGCGGTGAACCAGTCGGCGAGTTCGCCGAAAAGGGCCGCTTCGCGGGGCATATACTGCTTCTCGCAGCCGCGGGCCAGGTTGGAGCAGAGCGCGGCCATCTGGCCGACGGAGAGTTTCTGCATCGAGGGATCGAACAACTCCCCGGGCTCGGCGGGAGGAGAGGATGAGGCGGCCTCCTGCGGAGGAGCCTCTTCTGCGACGGGCTCAAAAGCGCTTTTCTGAGCACCGCACCACGGGCATTGCCAGGTCTCCGGCAAGTCGGCGAAGGCAACGCCTTCCTGCGCCTCGTCGTAGATATACCCGCAAATGGTACATTTGAATTTCATAAGGGTCAGTGTGTTTTATGTGGATAAAAGTGTTTCTCTTTATAGCGGCTCCAGCCCCAGGCCCGGGGCGTCCGGGAGGGTGAGGCGGCCGGCTTCGACGGTGACGCCGCGGAAGCGGTCGTTGCTGATCAGGAGGTTGCCGTCGAGGTCGGCGAAGTCGGCCAGGGGCGAGAGGTGGGCGGCGGCCGTGACCGCGCAAGAGGTCTCGGTCATGCAGCCGACCATCACGCGGAGCCCCGCGGCATGCGCGTAGTTGGCCATCTTCCAGGCCTCGCGCATCCCCGTGCATTTCATCAGCTTGATGTTGATCCCCGTGTAGGCGCCCACGAGCGCAGGCACGTCGGCGAGCCGCTGGACGGCCTCGTCGGCGAAGACGGGCAGCGGGCTGCGTTCGGTGATCCAGGCGTTGTCGTCCAGCCGCTCCTTTGCCATCGGCTGCTCCACCATCACCACGCCCTGCTCCTGCAGCCAGCAGATCTCGTCGAGGGCCTGCTGGCGGTCTTTCCAGCCCTGGTTGGCGTCCACGGCCAGCGGCAGGTCGGTGACCTCGCGGATGGTGCGGATCATCTCGTAGTCGTTGTCCAGGCCCACCTTGACCTTCAGGATATTGAACTGTCCCGCGCACTCGCGCGTCTTCTCGCGGACCACGTCCGGGGTGTCGATGCCGATGGTGAAGGTCGTGTCCGGCGCCTTGGCGGCGTCGAGGCCCCACAGGCGCCACCAGGGCTGCCCGAGGAGCTGGCCGACCAGGTCGTGCAGGGCGATGTCGACCGCGGCCTTGGCCGCCGTGTCGCCCGGCGAGAGACTGTCCACATAGGCGAGGATGTCCTCCAGCTGGAAAGGGTCGGAGAATCGTCCCAGATCGACTTTCTGCAGGAATGCGCAGACGCTCTCGACCGTCTGCCCCAGGTACGGGGGCATCGAAGCCTCGCCGTGGCCGACGAAGCCGTCGTAGCGGATCTCCACCTGCACGTCGGGGGTGGTGGTGCGGGAATAGGAGGCCACGGTGAAGGTGTGGCGGAGCTGGAGTTCGTAGGGGGCCCAGGAGAGCTGCATCCGGGCCTTGCCGCCCGCGCGGTAGGGCTGCGGGGCGCGCCCCTGCGGGAGGCAGCCCGTGCCCAGCAGGGCCGCGCCGGCACCGGCTGCGACACCGGTCTTCAAAAAGTCACGTCTGTTCATATTACCGTCAAAAATAAGTAAATTTGCATAAAAAGACATAACGATCATGGCCAATACCGTCCGCAAAAATTACCCCGTCACGGGGATGGGCTGCGCCGCCTGCGTGGCCCGCGTCCAGAAGGCGCTCCAGCAGAGCGCCGGTGTCCAGGAGGCCGAGGTCAGCCTGGCCTCCAACTCCGCCCGGATCGACTTCGACCCGCAGGTCACCTCCCCTTCCGCCCTGCGCCAGTGCGTGCAGGACGCCGGCTACGACCTGCTCGTTCCGGATGAGGACGATGAGGCCGACCCGGACCTAGACGAGTCGGAAGCGCTGGAGGCGCGGGCTGAGGAAGCGCACGAAGCCGCCTTCCGCGCCTTGCGCCGCGACACGCTGCTCGCCATCGTCCTGGCCGTGGCCGTGATGGCGCTGGGGATGCTGGTCCCCGCTTTTCCCGGCAAATCCTGGCTGACCGCAGCCCTCGCCGCCGTCAGCGCCGCCTGGTGCGGCCGGCGTTTCTTCGTGACCGCCTGGAAGCAGATCTGCCACGGCCACACCAGCATGGACACGCTCGTCGCGCTGTCCGTCGGCATTTCCTTCCTGTTCAGCCTCTTCAACCTCCTCTTCCCGCAGGTGTGGACTTCTCGCGGGCTGGAGGCAGGCCTGTATTTCGAATCTTCGGCGATGATCGTCGCCTTCATCCTGACCGGGCGCCTGCTCGAAGAACGCGCCAAGCACCGCACCACCCAGGCGGTCCGCGCCCTGATCGGCCTGCAGCCCAAGCGCCGGGACATCCGGCGCGGCGAGCTGGTGGAAGTGCTGCCCGGCGAGCGGATTCCTGCCGACGGCACCATCGAGCAAGGCAGATCCTACGTCGATGAGAGCATGCTGACCGGCGAGCCGATCGCCGTCTTCAAGGAGGCAGGCTCCCCCGTTTTCGCGGGCACGCTCAACGGCCAGGGGGCCCTGCAGCTGCGCGCCGAGCAGACCGGGCGCGACACGATGCTCTCCGCCATCATCCGGATGGTGCAGGACGCACAGGGTAGCAAAGCCCGCATCCAGCACACCGTGGACAAGGTCTGCAGTTGGTTTGTACCGGCGGTGATCGCCGTTGCGCTGCTCTCGCTGCTCGGCTGGAGCGTCCTCACGCCCGACGGGTTCGTGCGCGGGCTGCTCGCCTGCGTGACCGTGCTCGTGGTCGCCTGCCCCTGCTCGCTGGGGCTCGCCACGCCCACGGCCCTCACCGCCGGCATCGGCCGCGGCGCCTCGCAGGGCATCCTCATCAAGGATGCGGACAGCCTGCAGGTCGCGGCTCGCATCGACGCGGTCGTGCTCGACAAGACCGGCACGGTCACGACCGGCCAGCCGGAAGTGGTCGAACTGCGCTGGCTGTCCGACGATCCGGCGCTGCCCGCCCTGCTGCGCACGATGGAGCTGCGCTCCGGGCATCCGCTGGGAGAAGCGGTCGCCGGCCATCTCTCCGACACGGCGGAGCTCCCGGACGTGCAGGACATCAGCGCCCTGGTGGGCGAAGGCGTCCAGGCCGTCTGGCAGGGCAAGGAATATTATGTCGGGAAATCGGCTCCCGAGCGCTTCGCGCCAGCCGAACGCTGGCGCGAGTCCGGACATACCGTCGTGTACTTCCACGACGGCCAGCGGCTGCTCGCCGCACTCGCTATCGCAGATGCACTCAAGAGCGGCTCCGCGGAAGCCATCAGCGCCCTCGCCGCCCAGGGCATCCGCGTCCACCTGCTCACGGGCGATCACGCGGCTGCGGCGTTCGCCGTGGCGCGGCGGGTCGGCATCACCGACGTGCGCGCCGATGCCCTGCCCGCAGACAAAGTCGCATATATCAAGGAATTGCAAGCCGCCGGGCACCGCGTCGCGATGGTCGGAGACGGCATCAACGACAGCGCCGCCCTGGCACAGGCCGACCTGAGCGTCGCGATGGGCAAAGGCAGCGACATCGCCATCAACACGGCGATGGCCACCATCGTCTCCTCCGATCTCGCCAAGATCCCGGAACTGGTCGCGCTCTCGCGCCGCACGCTCCGCATTATCCGCGAGAACCTCGGCTGGGCCTTTCTCTACAACATCATCGCCATCCCGGTGGCGACGGGCCTGCTGTCCGGCACGCTGGGCTTCGTCCTCAACCCGATGGTCGCCGCCGCCGCGATGGCCTGCAGTTCGGTGCTCGTCGTCAGCAACAGCCTCCGGCTGCTGATTCCGAAGAAATAACGGTATAATTGACAAAAACGGTTGGTAACCTTGACATTTTCGGTTGGTAGAAAGGTCACAATTTCCTCTTCTTTTCGTCGTTGAAAAAGAGGAACCATTTAATGAAGTTATCAACCCGAGATTCCGC
>JAAYCA010000021.1 GCA_012744435.1 Bacteroidales bacterium | reverse complement strand
TTGACTGGATTGACGGTGTTGACGGAGGCGTTGGGGGCAGCGGGGTCAACCATGAACGTCTGGAAGATGGTGAAGAAGAGGCTGCCGTTCTTTGGCACCTTGCCCTTCCTTGCGATGTCGTCGGGCGCGATCCTGACCATCGCGTCCTCGGGGAACACGGAGAAGGCGTTGTAGGCCTGGTCGGCGAGGATGTTGCGGTCGGCGAGAAAGAGGATGCGCGGCCGGCGTTCAACATAACCGGTGTCTGAGCTTGTCGAAGACAGGTTCCAGCGGCTCTGGAACAGCTTCCACGCGACCTGGAACGCGATGAACGTCTTGCCCGTGCCCGTCGCCAGCGTCAAGAGGATACGCTGGCGGTCGGCGGCGATGGCTTCCATCACGCGCTCCACGGCGATGTCCTGGTAGTAGCGGCCGGGGTGCGAGCCGCCCTTGTCCTCGAACGGCACCGCGGCGAAGCGGTCTCGCCATAAGTTCGGCACGGCGAAGGTGCGAGCCCAGAGTTCGACAGGCGTGGGGTAGGCGGGTACTTCGCGTTCGAGGGGACATTGTTGACCGGATTGACCGCATTGACCGGGGCACATATCAATCTCATAGATGCCCTTGCCGTTGGTCGCGTAGGTGAAGCGGATACTGAGCTTGCCCGCGTAGTTCTTGGCCTGAGCCACGCCCAGGGTCAGCGCCTCGTTCCACGCCTTGGCCTCGACCACAGCCAGCCTGGTGTTGCGGTACTCCAGCACGTAGTCTGCGGTCAGCGCCTTGCCGCGCCGGCCGCGCCCCTCGATTCGTCCCGGCGTGATCGGGAACTCACGGCGGATGCGGCTGCCCTCGACCACGCCCCAGCCCGCAGCAGTCAGCGCGGGGTCGATGTGCTCGGCTCTGGTTTCGGCTTCGTTCATGGTCGATGGCCTTTGGGTTGGGACCGGATTGACCTTATTGATCCCGTTGTCAATGCGGTCAATCCGGTCAACACGGTCATTTTGCTCTCTTTTTTCATGCCGGCCTCGTGCCTTTGCAGTCCGGGAAGGCGGAACAGCCCCAAAAATCGCCTTTGGCCGACGTGCGCCGGCGCATGGGCTTGCCGCATTGCGGGCACTCAGGCGAGCCTTCGTTTTTTTGCTTCTCGCGCGTCTCGACCCGTTTGGTCATGAGCCGCTCGCTGAAGCCGCCGGTTTCCTCGAAGGTCGCGCCTTGCGCCTCTTTCTGGCGCTTGAGCATCTTCAGCGCGCGCCCGAGGATGATGAGCAGGACGTTCGCCACCACCACCGCGTCGTCGGAATCCAGCCAGCGGGCGTATTTCTTGCGCTGCTCCAGCGCGTGCCTGGCCGATTCGTGAACCATGTCGTCGGTAAAGGGCGCCTCGTCGAGCGAAATCGCGTTGACCGCCTTGGACTCGGGGTCATGGACCGACCACGGAAGCTGCCCGCGGTCGAGGATGAAGATCTCGTAGTCGCCGCGCAGTTCGCTCAAGCTCGCCCGCGCCACGTCGGTGAGCTTCATCTCGGTGTCCTTAGAGGTCGAGGAACGTTCCGAACCCTCGATGATGTTCTGGCGGCCGCTGCGGGCGGCCTGGGTCATCTGGTCGTACTGCCGCCCCTTGGGGTCGTAGAACTTGGCGCCCGCCTCGCGCGGGTCAGAGGTCAGGAACCGGCGGCAAAACCGCAGCGTGTCGA
>JAAYCA010000004.1 GCA_012744435.1 Bacteroidales bacterium | reverse complement strand
TGAGCCAGGATCAAACTCTTCTTTGTATATTCTTATACTTCTGTCCAATCCTGACACTCTGACTCAATTTCCAAAGAAATCAACGCTCTCGATTCTTAGTTTCTCGGTACTTGCTTGTACTTATCTTCCAGTATTTTCAATGATCTTGTCCCTATCCCTCGGAAAGGGATTGCAAAGGTAAACCACTTTTTTGAAAATGCCAAATTTATTTTTAAAAAAAACGATGGATCTGATTATCTTTGTCCCGTTATGGAAAATTACCGTCTGACCGCCCCCCGCTATGAAGCGATGAACTACCGCCGCTGCGGCCGCAGCGGCATCCTGATGTCCGAAATCTCCCTGGGATTCTGGCATAATTTTGGCGGCTCCGCCGACCCGGAACGCTGCCGGGCCATCGTAGAAACCGCCTTCGACTGCGGCGTGACCTGCTTCGACCTGGCCAACAACTACGGCCCGCCTTACGGCAGCGCCGAGACGATGTTCGGACAGATCTTCCAGCGCTCGCTGGCAGCACACCGCGACGAGATCCTCGTGACCACCAAGGCCGGCTATGACATGTGGCCGGGACCCTATGGCGAATGGGGTTCCCGCAAATACCTGATGGCCTCCCTGGACCAGAGCCTCAAGCGAATGCAGCTCGACTACGTGGATATCTTCTATTCGCACCGGCCGGATCCGCAGACCCCGCTGGAGGAAACGATGCAGGCCCTGGTGGACATCGTCCGCTGCGGCAAGGCGCTCTACGCCGGCATCTCCAATTATCCGCCCGAAATGGCGGCGCAGGCGTATGCCTATCTGCGCGAAGCGCATGTGCCCTGTCTGGTCTATCAGGGGCGCTACAACATGCTGGACCGCAAACCCGAATCGGACATCCTCCCGCAGGCAGCAGCCGCCGGCGTCGGCTGCGTGGCCTTCTCCCCCTTGGCGCAGGGCCTGCTGACCGACCGTTATCTCCATGGCATCCCGGAGGACTCCCGCATGCGTCACAGCCCGTACCTGACCGAGAGCGCCCTGACCCCGGAACTGCTCGCCCGGCTGCGCGAATGGAACGAAGCGGCACGCGCCGAAGGAATCTCCCTCGCGCAGTACGCGCTCCGCTGGATCCTGCGCCGGCCCGAAGTCACGTCCGTGATCGTAGGCGCCAGCTCCGTAGAGCAGCTCAAAGACAACCTGAAGGCCGTCGGGGCCTAAGCGCCAAGGAGCAGACCCAGCAGATCTTCGGCGGCCGTACCGTCGAAATACTGATCGACCCAGGCCGCGTCGAGGGACTCTCGCAGGGCATTGCGCTCGAAGCGGACGCCGGTCAGCTGTTCCTCCAGTTCTTCGACCGGCCAGTCGCCCAGGAAATCGCCCGCAAAACGGACAGAGGTGATCCTGCCGCGATCCACCTCCAGATGCGCTTCGACCCTGCCGCAAGGCAAGGCGGCGCGGCGCACCAGCGATGCCGTCCTGGACTGGCCGTAGTTCCAGGCCCAGGTGGCATATTTCTCCTCCCTCTGCCGCTGTACAGCCGCTTTTTGTTCCGCCCCGAAGGGCAGTTCGGCGTCACGGCCGGCGAGGATTTCCTGCAAGGCCGTCTGCAGGGCGTCGATCGACGGCAATCCGGGCAGAAAGGTTTTCAGGTTGGCCACGCGGCTCCGCACGGAGGCGACCCCCTTGGCGGTCAGCTTGGAGCCGGGCACATCCAGCACGTGGGTGAGCGTGTCCAGGTCCACGTCGTACATCAGCGTCCCATGGATGAGCTCCCGGTCGCGCCAGACGCGGCGGGCATAGCCGGAGACCTTCCGTCCGTCCACGAAAATATCGTTGCGTCCGGACAACTCCGCACGCACGCCCAGCCGTTGCAGCGCCTCCACCACCGGCGCCGGTGACACCTCGCGGCCGACAAAGGTATAATTGAGATTCTGGAGATCGTGATAGACGGCGCCGCCGCCGGTCGAACGCCGGGCCAGGCAGATGCCGTGCGCGTCCAGATAGTCCAGGTTGACCTCCGTATAGACATTCTGGTTCAGCCCCACGATGACCGAGGGACGGTTGCGCCACAGATAAAAGAAGCTATCGTCCGAAGGGTACTGCTCCAGGCAGTACTCGTCGAACGACAGGTTGTACCAGGGGTCGGTCGATGGGTTCGTCAGAAACCGCATGCGGATGCCCCTCCCGAATTACATTTCGTTGCCGACCTTGCGGGCACGCTCGGGCTTGTCGAGGTTGATGCCGTCGCTGATGCCCACTTCCACGAGGATATTCCAACCCGCGCAGAGGTACACGTACGGCTGAAGCGCCCCGGCGTCCGGCACGACGATCGTCCGCTCGAACGGGGTCTGCTTCGTGGAGATGGCCACCACGTGCACGCCGGCACCTTTGAAGACGGTCAGGAATTTGTCATACTCGCACTCGATCGGGTCCACCAGGAATACGATATCGCCTTCCTGCATCACTTCCTCGATGCCATGGACGGCGTAGGTACCCTCCAGGAAATCGCTCTTGCGGCGGGTGATCTCGTTGGTCTTGAGCGTCAGCTCCTCGGCGACGCCGTCGTTGTAACCGCTGAAATAGATGGTGTGCGCCCCTTTGACCCATTCCACGATTTCGGCAGGCACCGGCAGGGTCAATGCGGTTTCGAGCTTCTCGGGCAGGCCCTTCAGGGCGGACTTCATGTCCTTGCCGGCGAGGTGCCAGATAACGGACTCGCAGAACAGGCCCTGCTCCACCACGCTCTTGGTCGCGGCGACGGCCTCTTCCCAGCCGCAGCCGAGCACGTGACCGTCCACGCAGGCCTGACGGATCGGCGTGTCGGGATTGGCGCTCAGCGCGAAAGTCTCTTTGTGGCCTTCGGCCTGAAGTTTCCGGGCAAGCATCAGGGCCTCCTTGGTGCGGCCGGAATTGGAATCGATCAGGACGCTGAAGCGGCTGAGGTCGTAAAGTTCGGCCTGATGCGAGCCGTCGATCTGGACATTCACGTCACAGCCCATGGTCAGGGCGGTGCGGCGGGCGTTCTTCGCCGGCAGCAAACGGGACGAGCCCTCGCCGGAAAAGAAGATCCCGCCGGTCCTGCGGACGGAGTCGGCGACGAACTTGGAACAATCCGGATTGAACTTGGCTACGGTCGGGACCGTTCCCATCATCTCCTGAACGAGATAGTATTTTGCGTATTTTTCTTCTTTGAGGTTCATGATTAAAACATTTAGATGCGCAGACGCAGCTCCTCGAGGCGCTTCAGGTTGGTCTCGGTCTCGGACCGGATCTGCTTGACGAAACCGTTGTCCTCCAGGGTCCCGATCGCGGCGGTCATCTCCTCGGCGTTGCGGTAGGTGGCCTTGCGGAAGGGGTTCTCATGGTCTTTCATGCGGGAGTCGTGCACGGCGTCGCAGATGAATCGCTGGATGCGTTCTTCTTCTCCGATCGCCCGCTGCCAGGCAGCTGCGTCCATTTTGTCAACCCCCATCAGATCGCAGAGCGAGAGATAGGCATGACGTAATTTGTCGACGGGATAGCGTCTCCAGATGTCATTGTAGCGCTTGTGGATGTCCTTCCAGGATGCCAGCTTGCCGCTCCGGATGTCGGCGCGGATGCGGTCGAATTCGCTCGTCATCATCAGCTGGCCGCCCAGGTTCACCCACTCGCGTTGACGACGGCTCTTCAGGAATGCCGACATGGAGCTGAGCGTTTCTCCCGGATTGGCCTCGATGTAGTCCATCGCATTCATCACGGCGTAATGCACGAGCATGTCGCCGTATGCGTGGTAGGCACGCCGGGGCTTGCGGATGAGGACGCACCTGTCACTTTTCTCCATGTTCTCGCCGAATACCTCGAGCGCGTCAACTGTCGTGGAGTCTCCGTCGAACAATTCACGGCCCTTAGCCCGCAATTGCCCGTCTGTGAGGGTGTCAAAAGGTTTGTTCTCTTTGCGATACCACGCCTTGGCCGTCCAGAGCTCCAGCAGGGCGCGGGCCTGGATGACCTCCTCCATGCTGTCGGGGGCGAAGGTATCGAATTCGATGTTCTGGGTCTTGGTGACCCGCTTGTCGCGGGTCTTGTATTTCCAATTGTTGCGCGCCAGCGCATACATGTTGTGGCTCCACCAGAAGTTCGGAGTCACCTCCAGGCGGTCCTCCTTGGTGTTGTTGCTCAGCAGGGAGAACGGGAGGGGGATGTTGAGTTCGGCGGGATAGTCCGCCTTGGAGAGCAGGGTATAGCTGGCGAATCTGCAGGAATGCTTGATACTCGTGCACAGGCCCGGCCAGAAGCCGCGTCCCGCCACCACTTCATTGTCGTTGGTGCGGCTGTTGTGGTTGGAGCCGATGGTCGCGCCGGCGGCCATGTTGCTCTGTCCCATCACGCAGGCGGCGATCAGGAAGGAATTGTTGTGGTGCTGCTCGTGGGCCGGGAAGATGAGGTTGTGCAGCACTTCGCAGCAGGAGATCGTGGAGTTGTCGCCGAGGATGGAATTGATCAGGCGGGCGCCGAACTTGAGGGCGCTGTTGTTGCCGATCACGAAACGGATGGCCGTGCAGGAATAGAACACGCGGCTGCCGAAACCCATGATGCCGTTGACCATGATCACGTTCTCTCCGATCTGCGAAGGCTCCTTCTCAGAAGAATTGATCGTGATGTTCTTGAGCTTGCTGGCCCCCTTGATGTAGCAGGCGGGGCCGATCTTGGCGTCCTTGATAATGGAGGAGTTCTTGATCACGCAGCCTTCTCCGACGGTGCCGTAATAGCCGCGGTGGTGGTCCACCGAAGCCTGGGTGATCTCGCGCAGCTTCTGCTGCAAGGGCTCGTCGTCGATATATTTCGCCCACATGTAGGCATCCGCCGTGATCATCCCGTCGAAGGGCCATACCGCCCGGCAGCCGGTCTCGTTCATCACTTCGACCTGTACGCGCACGCTCTCCGGTTCGCCGTCCTTGACGATGCCGTTGCCGAACTTGGAATGGTCCGTGGTACACATCTCCTCGATGTTGAAGAGCATGCAGCGGGAACCGATGATGTAATGCGAGAGATAGTGGACGTTGTGGATGGCGCAGTCGTCGCCGATGTCGCAGGAGTGGATCGAAGAATTGGAGATGCCGATGGGCAGGCGCAAGTCGTGGAACTGCAGGCCGTTGTCCGTGACCCGTCCGATGCGGACCGTGCCGAAGAATTTGTTGTTCTTGATCTGGTGAGGCTGGAATTCGTCCGTGACCCAGATGGTGTCCCAGCTGGCCGCCGTGTTGTCGTTCTTGACCAGGCGCTCGATTTCATCGCTGGTCAGGTGGCGCCATCCCCCGCGGGGCTTGCGTACCTGACGGTTGCGAAGATAGTATTTATCTTTGCCCTCAGGCAGATATATGGGGTCGATCCAGCCGTTGATCAGCTTCTCGGGAGGGAGTATGGTCACTTTTTCCATATGGACGCTTTTGTGTATTATAACTTACAAATATAACATGTATGCAAAAAAAAAGCAATCACAACCCCGCGAAAATAAACACTTTGGCGGCCTCGCTGTCCCAGCGAGGCCGCCACGCAATTCTAACCTAAAATTAAACCTATGAAAAAACTATTCGGTTTAATTCAATAACAAGTTCTGTGCCACCGCGGCTATTCCGCGAGTTTTATCGTAACAATTTTTACATCTTGCACGGGACAGTCGCGGGCGTCGGTCTGGACGGCGGCGATCTTGTCGATCACGTCCAGGCCTTCAAGGGTCTCACCGAACACCGTGTAGTCGCCGTCCAGCTGCGCACAGGCCTCCGCATCCTGCACCAGATAGAACTGGGAACCGGAGGATTCCTTGTAGGGGTTGACGGCATCGCCGCGGCGGGCGGCCGCGAGCGCACCCTTCTTGTGTTTGTATTCCGGCACGAACTCGGCGGGCACGGTATAGTCCGGGCCGCCGGTGCCGAAGCGGGACTTGTTGGCGGCGTCCTTGGTCAGCGGGTCGCCGCCCTGGATCATGAATCCGCTGATGACGCGGTGGAAGAGCATCCCGTCATAATATTTGTTCAGGGCGAGCTTCGCGAAGTTTTCGCGGTGTCTGGGGGTCTGGGCGTAAAGCTTGACCTTGATGACTCCCATGCTGGTGATGATGTCGAAGACCGGTTCTTCCGGCAGTTGGGCAATTTTGTCCATCGTACGTTGGTTTAGTTCCGCTGCCGCGATCGAATCCGCGGCGGCCTGTTCAGCCGCTTTTTCGGCTTTCTTGGCGGCATTGCCGCCGCAGCTGCAGACCAGCGCGGCTGCGCCGAGGCAGCAGAGGGTGATTGTTAAGATACGTTTCATATTGCTTTTGAGGTTTTGATTTCTCTCCAGGCGATGCAGGCATAAGCGGCAAGCAGGACCGTGCCCCCCGTCAGGCGGCACCAGACGGGCGATGCCTCCAGGGCGAAGGAATAGATACAGTAGAAGACCGCCGTCAGCGCGACGAACTTGCCGACGGCCTTGAGGTCATACGGGACGGGATACTTCTTCTGGCCGAGGAAGTAGCTGATCAGCATCGAAATGCCGTAGCCGGCAAACCCTCCCCACGCGCAGGCCCAGTAGCCGATCTTCGGCACGAAGATGACGTTGACCGCGATCATCACCGCTACGCCGATGGCGCTGATAATGGCCCCCCACCAGTTCTGGTCCGTCAGTTTGTACCAGAAAGACAGGTTGAAATACACCCCCATGAAGATCTCCGCCATCATCACGATGGGGATGACGCCGATGCCTTCGCGGTAGCCTGCGCCCACGAAACGCTGCAGCAGCGGCATGTAGAACACCACCGCGAGGAACGCGAGCAGGGTGAAGATGATGAAGTATTTGGTCCCGTCGGCCAGGGTCGCGGGATTGTTCCTGTCCTTGTTGTCCGCAAAGACGATGGGCTCGTAGGCATAGCGGAATGCCTGGGTGAGCAGCGACATGATCATCGCGATCTTGACGCAGGCCCCGTAGATGCCCAGCTGCACCATCCCTTCCTCACCCGGCATCAGCTTCGGCAGCAGGATCTTGTCCGCCACCTGATTGAGTACGCCCACCAGGCTCAGGAGCAGCAGCGGCCAGGAGTAACGCAGCATCTCCTTCGCCATGCCCTTGTCGAAACCGTAGGCGATACCCCGGATTTCGGGGAAGAAAAGCAGCGAGACCAGCGACGTGCAGAACAGGTTCGCCACGAAAATCAGGCCCACGCCGTAATTGAACTGCGCGAAGACGCCCTGCAGTGCGGGGACCTTCGGCATCACGAGGAAGATGAAGAGGTTCAGCAGGATGCTCGGGATGATGAAGGCGAACTTCAGCGCCACGAAGCGGATCGGCCGGCGCTGCTGCCGCAGGCGGCTGAACATCACGGCCTGGAAGGCGTCCTGCGCCGTGATCAGCGCAAACATGCCTACATACTCGGGATGGGCCCCATAGCCCATCGCCCCGGAGATCGGATGCAGCAGCAGGAACACCAGCGCAAGGAAACCCAGCCCCACGCCGCCCACCATCCGGAGGGCGTTGCTGTAGACCATCCTGTCGTCCGTGCCCTGCTTGTTCGCGAAGCGGAAGAGCGTCGTCTCCATCCCGAAGGTCAGCAGCGCCAGGAACAGCGCCGTGTACGCGTACAGGTTGGACACGATGCCGTACCCCCCGCTCTCCGCGGGGATCATGTACGTATGGACCGGCACCAGCAGGTAGTTCAGAAACCTGCCGACGATGCTCACCAGCCCGTACAGCGCGGTGTCCTTCGCGAGACTCTTGAGATTCATACGGACGCAAAGATAACAAAAATGGCTCGCACTTGGCGAGCCATTCCTGCATTATTTGCCGATAAACTAGTCGTTCAGCGAGAAGCGCCTGGTGGCAACGACCCTGGCGTCCTTGTCGAAGGCGGCGAGCGCCTGGGCGACGGTCTTCTTGTCGTCGGCCATCTGGTACTCCTGCTCCATCAGGGTGTTCTCCTTGAGGAACTTCTGGACACGGCCGTTGGCGATGTTCTCGACCATCTGGGCGGGAAGGTTCGCAGCCTTCTGCTCGCCGACGGTCTTGATGATCTCGCGGGCCTGGGCGGCCTGCTCCGGCGTGATCCAACCCTTGGCGGTGTTGGACTCGATATGGTCCTCGCTGTCCACGTGGGCGGGGTTGATGCCGGCCTTCTTGAGGGCGGCGTCGACGGCCTTCTGGATCTGCTCTTCCTTGGTCTTCTCGACGGCGATCCTCTTCTCGTTCTCGAGCACCTCGGCCGGGCAGTCTGCCGGGGAGATGGCGACCGGGTTCATGGATGCGACCTGCATCACGATACCCTTGGCGAGATCCGCCGGGACTTCCTTGTTGAAGCCCACGAGGGCGCCGAGCTTGCCGTTCAGCGTGTGGATATACTCAACCACGAAAGGCGCCTCCACGATGGCATAGTAAGCCAGGAGGTGCTTCTCGCCGGTCTTGCCGGTCTGGGCCTCCACGGCCTCGGCCACGGTGTAGCCGTCCGCCATCTTGCAGGCTTTCAGGCCTTCGAGGTCGGCGGGGCAGTTGGCGATGGCCACGTCGGCGATCGCGTTGGCGAGATCCTGGAAATCGGAGTTGCGGGACACGAAGTCGGTCTCGCAGCCGAGGCAGACGAGGATCGCCTTGTTCCCGGCCACGCGGGCCTTCACCGCACCCTCGGAAGTCTCGCGGTCGGCGCGCTTGGCGGCGACCAGCTTGCCCTTCTCGCGGATGATGCCGATGGCTTTCTCGAAGTCGCCTTCAGCTTCCTCGAGGGCCTTCTTGCAGTCCATCATGCCCGCGGAAGTCATCTTCCGGAGTTTCATTACATCTGCTGCAGTAATAGCCATAATGCTTTAACTTTTATCAATGGAACAATTATTCGGCGGGAGCCTCAGCGGGCTCCTCGGCCTTCGCCTCGACCTTCTCTTCTGCCAGCTCTTCGACCTTCTCCCCGGCGGGAGCGGTGTTCTTGCGGGCGCGGAGCTTGCGGGCGGCGGCGGGCTTGACTTCGACCTCTTCGGCCACGGGCTCGTCGGCGGCTTCCTTATCCTTCTCGAGCTTGCGCTCTTCGAGGCCTTCCTGGATGGCTGCACAGAGAATGTTCAGCACGCACTCGATAGACTTCTTCGCATCGTCATTAGCCGGTATCACATAATCAATCGGGGTGGGATCGCAACAAGTATCAACCATTGCGAATACCGGAATGTTGAGGCGGTTGGCTTCCTTGACGGCGTTGGCTTCCTTCTGGACGTCGATGACGAACAGGGCGGAAGGCAGACGGCTCATGTCGCGGATGGAGCCGAGGTTCTTCTCGAGTTTTTCTCTCTGGCGGTCAACCTGAAGACGCTCGCGCTTGGCGAGTTTTTCGAAGGTGCCGTCCTCTTTCATCTTATCGATGGTGGACATTTTCTTGACGGCCTTGCGGATCGTCGGGAAGTTGGTCAGCATGCCGCCGGCCCAGCGCTCCGTGATGGAGGGCATATTGACCGCGGTGGCCTTCTCCTTGACGAGATCCTTGGCCTGCTTCTTGGTGGCGACGAAGAGAACCTTGCGGCCGGACTTGGCCAGTTGTTTCATCTCCTCGGCGGCCTCATCGATCTTGCCGATGGTCTTGTGCAGGTCAATGATGTGGATGCCGTTCTTCTGATCGAAGATATACGGAGCCATCTTGGGGTTCCACTTGCGGGCCAGGTGGCCGAAGTGTACGCCTGCATCAAGCAATTCCTGGAAATTTGTACGTGACATTGTGTTTGTCTCTTTGTTTTGTTTTTTCTAAAACTGTCCCCGTAGGCGGGGTCTCTTTTCTTCAAGGCGGAGTAGCGGACCTCGTCCGGTCCCCGACCTTTTCCGCAGCGTGGCAACTCCCCGAACTCGGCCTTCACAGGCACCGGAAGTTTCAAACCACGGCTGTGCCGTAAAACGGGCAGTAACTAACGTTTGCTGAACTGGAAGCGGCGGCGTGCACCAGGCTGGCCCGGCTTCTTGCGCTCGACCTCGCGTGCATCGCGGGTGAGGAAACCGGCGGCCTTGAGCGCAGAACGGTAAGCTTCCCGGTCCAACTCGCTGAGGGCGCGGGCGATACCCAGACGGATGGCTTCAGCCTGACCTTTGATACCACCGCCGATGACGGTGACCTTCACGTCAAACTGGCCGAGCGTCGAGGTGACCTCGAACGGCTGATTCACGATGTAGCGGAGGGACTCGAGGGCAAAATAAGTCTCGAGGTCGCGGCCGTTGACCGTGATGTTGCCGGCACCGGGAGCGAGATAAACGCGAGCGACAGCTGCTTTACGTCTTCCAAGGGCGTGTGTCTGTTCCATTTGCTCTGTTTAAATTTCGTCCAACTTAATAACTTTCGGGTTCTGGGCCTGGTGAGGATGCTCCGGACCTGCATAAACGAACAGGTTGCCGAGGAGGTCGGCACCAAGACGCGTCTTCGGGAGCATACCCTTCACGGCTCTCCGGACGAGTTCGGCAGGCCGCTTGGCGAGAATCTCCTTCGGGGTCGTGAACCGCTGTCCGCCGGGATAGCCGGTGTAGCGGGTATAGACCCGGTCGGTCATCTTCTTGCCGCTGAGGGAAACTTTCTCCGCATTGACGACGATGACATTGTCACCGCAGTCCACATGCGGGGTGTAGCCCGGCTTGGTCTTGCCACGAAGGACAAGCGCCACGCGGGAAGCGAGACGACCAAGAGCGAGATCAGTCGCGTCAATGACAACCCACTTCTTGTCAACCGTCGCTTTGTTAAGCGAAACAGTCTTGTAGCTTTGTGTGTCCACTGTCTTGATCTTTAATTAGTTAATAAAAATTGCGATCCCTACACAAAATAGGGACCGCAAAGATAAGAATTAATTCTGAAAAAACAAACACGCCTATGCCAGGGCGGCACCCCAGCCCCAGTGGGCCTGGATGAAGGCGTTGACCGCCATGGCGACGAACAGCAGCACGATCAGGGTGGCGACGATCACGCCGATGACCTTGATGCGCTTGAACCAGGTCTTCCCATTCCAGCCCACGGTCTGGAACATGCTCCAGAAACCGTGCACCAGGTGGAACCAGATGGCGCAGAACCAGACCAGGTAGAGTGCCAGGATCCACCATTTGCCGAAAGTGGCTACCAGCAGGAAGTAAGGGTTGTTCTCGAAAGTGCCGATCCCGAACATCTCGGGCAGTTGCATCTTGGCCCAGAAGTGGGTCAGGTGGAAGGCCAGGAGGCCCAGGATCACCATGCCGAGAACGAACATGTTCTTGGCGGACCAGGAGTCCGCAACGGCCTTTCCGCTCACCTCGTAACGCTTCCAGCCGCCGCGGGCGCGGATATTCTTCCAGGTCAGCCAGCAGCCGTAAAGGATATGGACCAGGAAGCCGAGCGCCAGGACCGGGACCATGATGTCGATGACGGGCGTGGACATGAAGTCGCAGCCGAGCTTGAACAGGCCGTCCCCTTTGCTGAAGAGCGCCTCGTCGGCGGCCGCGGCACCGAACTTGCCCGTGAAGGAGTCGATGACGGAAAAGAAATTGATTATCCCGTGAAGCAGCATGAAAATCATCAGGAAGGCGCCACTCACCGCCTGGATGAATTTCTTGCCGATAGAAGAATTGAATATGAACATCGTATCTGGTTTTACGTGGATATGGTCTGCAAATATAGCCCGAATCTTGCAAGTTTCATAATTTTCCAATATTTTTGTTTTCCTCAAAAACCACATTGTCATGAGAGTATTGCTGAAGCTTAGCGGAGAGAGTCTGGGCGGCCCCGCAGGTAAAGGAATCGACGAGAAAAGCCTCGTCCGCTATGCCCGGGAGATCGTTGACGCCGTCAAGGCCGGACACCAGGTTGCCGTGGTCAATGGCGGAGGCAACTTCTTCCGCGGCCTGCAGGGTGTGGGCAAAGGTTTCGACCGGATCACCGGAGACCGCATGGGCATGCTCGCCACCGTCATGAACGCCCTGGCGATCGCCGGCGCGATCCGCAGCCTCGGCGTGGAAGCGGAGGTCTTCACCGCCACCCCGATGCGTCCCGTGGCCCTGTATTACCGCAAGGAGGAAGCCGTGGCCGTGCTGGAGCGCGGCGGCGTCGCCATCATCGCCGGCGGCACCGGCAATCCTTTCTTCACCACGGACTCGGGCGCCGCGCTGCGCGCCCTCGAGATCGGCGCGGATGCGCTGCTGAAAGGCACCCGCGTGGACGGCGTATATACCGCCG
Organism: Bacteroidales bacterium; assembly: GCA_012744435.1. Taxonomy (GTDB): domain Bacteria; phylum Bacteroidota; class Bacteroidia; order Bacteroidales; family UBA932; genus Cryptobacteroides. The sequence continues at coordinate 13,042 of JAAYCA010000004.1, read as the reverse complement.
ACCCGGAAAAGGACCCGGGCGCCACGCGTTACGAGGAGCTCACCTTCAGCAAAGCCCTTTCCGACAAGCTCCGGGTCATGGATATGACCGCTTTCGCCCTGTGCGAACAGGGGCCCGTGCCCATCATCGTGTTCAACATCGAGCAGGACGGCAATCTGGCACGCCTGTTGAATGGGGAGAAGATCGGCACCATAGTACATGCTTAACAATTAAAAGACAAAACGATATGTTGACAGACAGAGCCAAGGAGATCGTCGGCCTGACCGACGAGAAGATGCAGGAAGCGCTCAACTTCCTCGAGGAAGATCTCAAGACCTACCGTGTCGGCAAGGCCAATCCGACCATATTCAACAACGTGACCGTGGACTACTACGGCACGCCCACCCCGCTCCACCAGGTGGCCTCCATCTCGGCCCCGGACGTGAAGACCCTCGCGCTGCAGCCCTGGGAGAAGAACCTCATTCCCAAGATCGAGAAGGCCATCATGGACGCCAACCTCGGCCTGACGCCGCAGAACAACGGCGAGATCATCCGCTGCACCGTCCCGGCCCTGACCGAGGAACGCCGCAAGGATCTCATCAAGAAGGCCAAGAACGCCGGCGAAAATGCCAAGGTCGTGGTGCGCAACGCCCGCCGCGACGGGATCGACCTGCTGAAGAAAGCCCAGAAGAACGAGGGCATGTCCGAGGACACCGAAAAGGAAGCCGAAGCCGAGGTGCAGAAGATCACGGACAAGAATGTCAAGCGGGTGGACGAAATCGTCGCCGACAAGGAAAAGGAAATCATGACCGTCTAGGAAACGGTTTTATCGCTTCTCGATGCCGACTCCGGTTTCAAAACCGGGGCCGGCATTGATTTTGGCGGTTTTTGGGGAAGGTCTTTTTCTTTTTATTATTTTTGTACGATATGAAGATCGGACCGCTGGACCTGGGCGGGCGCCCGCTGCTGCTCGCTCCGATGGAGGATGTCACGGACGTCTCCTTCCGCGTGCTCTGCCGCGAACAGGGTGCGGACATGGTCTATACCGAGTTCGTCAATTCCGACGGCCTGGTCCGGGACGTCCCCCGGACGATCGCCAAGATGCGCACCTTGGAAGAGGAGGCCCCCGTGGGCATCCAGATCTACGGTCAGCATCCGGACGCGATGGTGGAGGCCGCCCGGATGGCCGACCGGGCGGCGGAGCTCGCCGGCGGCCACGGCGCCGACCTCATCGACATCAATTTCGGCTGCCCGGTCAGCAAGATCGCCGGACGCGGTGCCGGATCCGGAATGATGCGCGAACCGGACAAGATGGTGGCCATCACCAAGGCCGTCGTGGAGGCCGTGGACAAGCCCGTCACGGTCAAGACGCGCCTGGGCTGGGACGAGGGCAGCAAGATCATCGTCGAGCTCGCGGAGCGCCTGCAGGACGCGGGCATCAGCGCACTCACGATCCACGGCCGGACCCGCTGCCAGCTCTACAAAGGAGACGCGGACTGGACCCTGATCGGAGCCGTCAAGGCCAATCCCCGGATGCGCATCCCCATCATCGGCAACGGCGACATCACCGACGGTCCCTCCGCCCGACAGGCCTTCGACCGCTACGGCGTGGACGGCATCATGATCGGCCGCGCGACCTACGGCCATCCCTGGATCTTCCGGGAGATCAAATACTACCTGGAGCACGGCGAGCCCATGCCGGAGCCCTCCCTGTCGGAAAAGGTGGCCCTGGCCCGGCGCCATCTCGCCCTCTCGCTGCAGTACAAAGGCGAACCGCGCGGCATCTACGAGATGCGCCGGCACCTGTCCTGCTATTTCAAAGGCCTGCCGGACTTCAAACAGATCCGCATGCGGATGGTCACGACCCTGGACGTGGCCGAACTGCAAGACATTTTCGACCTCATAGAAACGCAATATGCTTGACAAGATCCTCCTGTTCCCCTATTACCTGGTGCTGAAGCTCCGCAACCGCCGCTACGGCCGGCCGGGTGCGAAATACCGTTACGCCGATGCGCCGACGCTGTGTGTCGGCAACGTGACCGTGGGCGGCACGGGCAAGACCCCCCATGTGGAGATGGTGCTCCGCATGCTCCAGCAGAGCCCCGACTGGCACGACAGGCACCTGGCGGTCCTCTCGCGCGGATACAGACGCGAGAGCACCGGTTTCCAGCAGGTGGTCGCGACCGGAAGCGCTTCCGCGTTCGGCGACGAGCCGCTGCAGATCAAGAAGAAATTTCCCGGGGTGACCGTGGCCGTGGACAAGAACCGGGTGGAGGGTTGCGAGCTGCTGGTGCACCCGGAGAAGCTCAAAAGCCGGAAATACGCCCGGAAATGCTGGAACCGCGACTTTCCGGCGGCGGACTATATCGTGCTGGACGATGCGTTCCAGTACCGCAAGCTCAAGACGAACAAGACGGTCGTACTGGTGGACTGGAACCGTCCCGTCCACAAAGACCTGCTCCTGCCGCTGGGGCGCCTGCGCGACCTCCCGGAGCGGATCTTCGATGCGGACGCAGTCATCGTGACCAAGTGTCCCGCCTCCCTGGAAGGTTTCGCCCGGGCCGAATTCGTGGAAGGAATGGGCTTCACCGATTACCTGCCTTCCGCCTGCGAGGCGCTTAATCCCAAAGGCCGCCGGCAGCTGATCTTCTTCACGGGCGTGAACTACGGCCAGCCGACGGGGGTGTACGCCACCACCGAGCCGCGCTATCTGTATGCCAAGAAAATCGTGCTCGCGACGGGCATCGCATCGGACGGTCCGCTGCGCGCGTATCTGAGCGATTTCTACAAGATCATCAAGCGCTTCAACTTCCCGGACCACCACCGTTTCGCCTGGAAAGACATCAGCCGCATCCAGGATGCCGTCGAGCGCAACCCCACGGCCGCCGTGCTGACCACGGAGAAGGACGTCCAGCGCCTGCTGGACTACAACGGCATGCCGGAGACGCTGATGCAGCGCCTATTCTACATTCCCATTACGGTGGACTTCCTCTTCGACGACGAGCGGGAGCTTTTCAAGGACTTTATTTCGGCCATATGATTACAGCACGTATCGAACTCCTGCGTACCTTGATGCGCGCCAAAGGCTGGGACGCCATGGTCGTCACCGGCTCGGATCCCCACCAGAGCGAATACCCCGCCGAGCGCTGGAAGCAGGTGGAATGGCTCTCCGGCTTCACCGGCGAGGCAGGCGACCTGGTCGTCACCCTGGACCATGCCGGACTGTGGACCGACACCCGCTATTTCATTCAGGCGGAGCAGCAGCTCGCAGGCACGGGAATCGTCCTGCACAAGACCCGCGTGCCGGAGCAGGTGCTGATCCCCGAGTGGCTCGAACGGCAGTTCGGCAGTGACGGCATCATCGCCGTGGACGGGCTTTGCGTCGGGGCCGCTTTCGCGCAGACGCTTCCGGGAAGCGTCATCAGCATCCCCGATCTGCTGGGCCGTTTCTGGGAAGACCGCCCCGGGGTGCCGCAGACGCCGGTCTTCACCGTCGATCCCGGCGAAAGCCGCCGGGAGAAACTCGTCTGGATCCGCGCCTTCCTGCAGGAACGGGACTGCGACGCAATCCTGCTGACCGCGCTCGACGAGATTGCCTGGATACTCAATGTGCGGGCGTCCGATGTCGAGTACAATCCGTTGGTAATCAGCTACCTGCTGATCTCCCGCACGGAGGTCTGCTGGTATGTGCTCAAGGAAGAGGTCGAGGACCCCGAGTCCAAGGCCACCTTCAATATCCTGGAATCCGAAGGGATACGGCTGCTCCCCTATGGCGATATCGACTACCTGCCCTCCGAGTTCCAGGGACGGCTCTTCGTGGACGCCGCCACCCTCAATTATCAGCTATACAGCAACCTGACGGCCGCCGGAGTGGCCCTGGACGAGGGTACGTGTCCCGTGGGCCTGCGCAAGGCCGTCAAGAACGCCCGGGAAATCGCGGGCATGCGGCAGGCGCACCTGCAGGATGCCCTGGCCATGGAACGCTTCCTGTATTGGCTGGAAAAATCCGTCGGTTGCGGCCGGGAGATCAGCGAATGGGACGCCGCCGTCAAGCTCGGGCAACTGCGCGCCGGGCTGCCCGATTATCTCGGCGACAGCTTTGAGACCATCTCCGCCTACGGGCCCGGCGCCGCCCTCCCGCACTATATCACCCCGCACGGTGCAGCCCCGGTCCTCCGGGAAAGCGGACTCTTCCTGTGCGACTCCGGCGGGCAATACAGCTGCGGGACCACGGACATCACGCGCACCGTCCCGCTCGGGACCTGTTCCGCGCTGGAACGCGAAGACTACACGCTCGTGCTCAAGGGACATATCGACCTGGCGATGGCCGTCTTCCCGGAAGGGACGCCGGGCTGCCGGCTGGACGCCCTCGCCCGCGAGCCGCTCTGGCGCAGCAAACGTAACTTCGGCCACGGCACGGGCCACGGCGTAGGCTGGTTCCTGGGAGTGCATGAGGGGCCGCACGATGTCCGGCAGAACCTCAATCCCACGCCCCTGCAGCCAGGCATGATCCTTTCCGACGAGCCCGGCATCTACCGCGAAGGCAGGCACGGCGTGCGCCACGAGAACCTGCTGCTGGTCGTGCCCGCCGGCGAGAACGAATTCGGCCGCTGGCTCGCTTTCGAGCCGCTCACGCTCTGTCATTTCGAGACGGACGCGCTGGACCTGTCCCTGCTGGACCGCAGCGAAATCGAATGGCTCAACGCCTACCACGAGCGCGTCTATCAGGCGCTGGCAAGCGGACTGCCGCAGGAAGTGGCCGGCTGGCTCCGGGAAAAGACCGCACCCGTCGGCACCGGGCGCTAAGCCCGCCCGGAACGGAAACCGTAGTATTCATGCACGAGGCTGCGGTAGCCCAAAGCCTTCAAATCCCCGTAGCGCACGCGGTAATTGGCCTTGGTGTGGCGGCCCGTGGCCAGGTAGCGCAGCTCCTGCTGCAGATAGCGGTCCAGCTCCCGCAGCCCTTCGGTGCGGTTGATGACCGGAAAGAACCAGCGGGACCAGGTGAGCACCGTGGGGTCTTCGCCCCCGAAGTACTTGTCGTTGAACTGGCGGATCAGCGCCTTCATCGCCTGTTCGGCACCCAGGCCCTTGCGGGCGCGCCAGCGCTGCAGCGCACGCGCCGCCCGCCGGATCTTGCCCTTCATCTTGTCCATCGTCGCTGAGGAGATCCCGATCTGGGCGCCGTGACAGCGGAAGCCCAGGAACTCGAAGGGCTCGTCGGGGCTGTACAGCCGCTCCTTGTCGGGATTGAGCTCCAGGCCGTACTGCGCCAGGAAGTCCAGCAGCACGGCCTTGTGTCCCTCCAGTTCGGCCCGGTCGGGGGCGAACAGGATGATGTCGTCGGAGTAGCGGGCATAGATCACCCCCGCATCCGCAAAATGGCGGTCCACCTCCATCAGGAAAACGTCCGCGAGGAAAGGGGCCGTGGGCGTGCCCGCCATCACCCCGCGGGATTCCCGGACGATCTCCCCACGGCTGAGCGCCCGGTCGTCGGAGAGCAGCCGCTCGAAAAACGCATACAGCGGCAGGTCGTCCGCGAGCAATTCGCGCAGGACCGGCAGCAGCAGGGGAATGGGGATTGAATTGAAATAATTGTGGATGTCCAGCTTGTAAGCCCACATCCGACGGCCCCGAAGCGCCTTCCGGAGACGGTATATGGCATCGCTGGCCCGCAAGCCGCGGCGGAAGGCATAGCAGCCCGGAGCGAAACGGTCGTCATAGCGATACAGCAGGTGGGCGATCAGCTTGAGCACGGACATCTCCTCGGGCGCGAAGCTGTACACGACCCGCTTCTTGCCCGTGCCCATCTTGTTCACGGTTTTCTTCTGCGGAAGGCCCAGTCCCTCTCCCCGCTGCAGCCGTTCCACGGTCTGCAGATACGCCTCCGAACCCACGAACGTATCGGCGGCGTCGAATTCGTGCCAGGTATAACGCCCCTGCAGCAGGCGGTGGGCCAGGAACTCTTCCCAGACCGCTTGCTGCGACAGCAGGTCGATGATGCTCTCCATAAACGAAAAAAAGGAAAAAGGGGAAGAAATTTGAATCCGCAAAATTGCGGTTCACGGGACGGTACACCACCCGGCCGCCTGCAAGGCCTTGCGCTGGTGTGGAAGGTGCTGCGTCCTCCGCAGGCGCAGCCATCCGGCTGCATCCCCTTTTTCCGAAAAAACCGTTTAGCCGAGGAACTTCCTGATGCGGGAGACGACATACTCCCGCTCGTTGGGCATCTGGGTGTAGAAGTTGATGTACGGCAGGCCCAGCTTCTTGGCGTAAGCCCGGGCGATCAGGTACTTGACATTGCTGCAATGGCTGTGGCCGTCGCCCAGCATCACGACGCCCTTCGGGCCGCCGCCCGCATAGAGGACGAAGGAATACGGCGCGCCCCATTCTGCCTTGTAAGCCTGGTAGGGACGGGTCTTGTAGAGCTGGAACGAATCGTTCGCGAAGCCGGCCAGATCCGTCACGGGGACGTTTTCTGCAACGCCGTAGCCGGGGAATTCCGTAGCGATGATCTCGGCGAAATACGACTTCGGCTTGATCTCCCCCGTGCTCTCCGGGTAGGTCTGGCGCACCGCGGACTGCGGGGCCGGACGCTGCTGCGGCTGCCCGTTGTTCAACTGGTTGGATATCTGCTCGGACGCATCCTTGATGGCGTCCTGCACCTGGGAAACGGCCTTGCCGACTTTCCCCAGAAGATCAAAAAGTCCCATAAGAATCAGTACTTTATGTCGTACGCAGTAAAATTACGATGAAAGCGTGAATAATGCAAGCGGATTCCGCCGGGTTTTCGTTATCTTTGTAAGAGAGAACCAACCAACCTATCAGTTATGCGGACAAAACACCTTCTTTTCATTGCCGGCGTCATGTTGCTGACGGCCGGCTGCAGCGGTTCGGGCAACAAGCCCGCCGCTGACGGACAGCGTCTCTGTGTCGGCGACGACATCGCCGTGACGCAGACCCAATATGGTCTGGTCCAGGGCTACATCCTGGACGACGTGTACACGTATCTGGGCATCCCCTACGGCGCCCCCACGGGCGGCGCGAACCGTTTCATGCCCCCTCAGGCGCCCGAGAAATGGGACGGCATCCGCCCGGCCATGTTCTACGGCAACGACGCGCCCCAGGCCCACGACAACAAGTGGGGCAACAATTCCAGCACCTTCACCGATCACTGGAATTATTATGACTTCAGCGAGGACTGCCTCAACCTGAACGTCTGGACCCCGGCTCCAGACGGCAAGAAGCGTCCCGTCCTGGTGTGGATGCACGGCGGCGGCTTCTCCTCCGGCAACAGCATCGAGCAGGACGGCTACCACGGCGCGAACCTCGCCCGCAGCGGCGACATCGTGTTCGTGAGCGTCAATCACCGGCTCAACGTCTTCGGTTTCTCGGATCTGTCCTCCGCCAAGGATCCCGCCCTCGCCACCTCCGGCAACGTGGGCGTCATGGATCTTGTCGCGGCCCTCAAATGGGTGCATGACAACATCGCCAACTTCGGCGGCGACCCCGGCAACGTGACCATCATGGGCCAGTCCGGCGGCGGCGCCAAGGTCTGCGACGTGATCGCGATGCCCTCCTCGGCCGGTCTCGTCCACAAGGCCGTCGGCCTGAGCGGCAACGCCACCAGCGCCGCCGACCCCACGGCTTCGTCCGCCATCGGCGCGGCCATCCTCAAGACGGTCAAGGGCGACGTGAAGAAGCTCCAGCAGATGCCCTGGGAAGAGTATTACGAACTGGCGAACCGCGTGGCGGCCCAGGTCGGCACCGGAAACATGATGGGCGGTTTCGCCCCCGTCGCGGACGGCAAAGTCCTCCCTTCGGGCGATTTCTACGCCGACAAGAACGCCGCTTCCGCCAAAGTCCCCCTGCTGCTCTGCACCACCTCCTCCGAGTTCTCCCTCAGCAAGGAGAACGTGCAGCTGGAGGCCATCAGCTTCGAGGACGCCGTCAAGATGGTGCGCGACAGTTTCGGCCAGCCCAAGGCCGAGGAAGCCCTGAAGGCGCTCCAGGAGGCCTTCCCCGACAAGAAACCCATCGAGCTCATCAACCTGATGGTCGCCAACCGGGCCAACGTCCTCGCCACGGCCGACTCCAAATACGCCCAGGGCGGCGCCCCGGTGTACCTGGCCCTGTTCGACTACAACGCTCCGCTGTTCGGCGGACGCATCCGCGCGTTCCACTGCTCTGACATCAGCTACTGGTTCCGCAACACCGACCTGATGGTCACGCACACCGGCGGCGGCAGCGAGCCCCGCGGCGTGTCCGACCAGATGTCGGCCGCGCTGCTCGCCTTCATGCGCACGGGCAATCCGAACTGCGACGAACTCCCTGAATGGCCGGCCTACACCCCGGAGGACGCCCCGACAATGATCTTCGACGTGGAGAGCCGCATGGTGAACGCCCCGGACCGCAAGGCCCTCTCGCTCATGGAGCCGTTCAACCCCTGGGCGATGATGCGTGCCGCACCTGCGGCAGAATAAACCCCTCCCCATGAAATCCCTGTTTGCGTTCTCGCTTCTGCTCCCCATGATCGGACTGCTCACCAAAGCCACGGGCTCCAACCCCAGACCGGACGGTCATGCCACATCCTATGAGTATTCGTACAACAGCACGGCGATATACCCGATCACGTTCTACTCCGTCAGGCGGGACGAGTCGGGCGCCGTCCGCATCGCCTGGGAGAAGAATCAAAGCAAAGAGGTCCTGGTCATCCCCGGGCCGGACGACTTCTTCGACCAGATCGATCAGATCGTCGCCCGGTACCGGCTGCACCGGCTGAAGAATACCTACGTGCCGCGTGCTGACGTGCGGGACGGCTACATGTGGCATGCCTACATCCGCTTCCAGAAGAATTCCATTTATTCCAGCGGTTCCAACGCATGGCCGAAAGACAAGCTCTGGCTTGGCGTCAAAGCCATCAACGACTACATCCAGTCGCTCATCGACGCCTCCACGGAGGACGACATCATCGAGCGGGCAGAGTATCTCGGATTCAGGGACAGGTAGGACCTTCCGACAGGACAAAAACGGGAGCGCCGGAACGGTGCTCCCATTTTTGTGCCCCAAGCGGGAATCGAACCCGCACGGCTTTAAAGGCCACTGGATTTTGAGTCCAGCGCGTCTACCAATTCCGCCATCAGGGCCGGTAGGGAATGCAAAGGTATTCAAATTTCACCATTTATCAAATTTTTGGTGTATCTTAGCAACGATATGGAAAAGAAACACATTTACGTCATCTACGACCGCAATGTCGAGTCCTTCGCCCTGCAGCTGGCCAAGAAGCACCCGGCGCTGCCCATCATCGCCGACGAGGAGCACAAGACGATGGACACCGTGCTGGACATCTGCCGCTGGCTGCTCGCGCAGGGAGCCAACCGGGATGCGGTCGTCTGGGCCGTGGGCGGCGGTGTGACCACCGACCTGGTGGGCTTCGCCGCCAGCATCTACAAACGCGGCGTGCGCTACGCCAACTACCCCACCACCCTGCTCAGCCAGGTGGATGCGGGCGTGGGCGGTAAGACCGGCGTGAATCTGGACAACTACAAGAATATGATCGGGGTCATCAAATTCCCCATCTATACGCGGATCCTGCCGGAGGTGCTCCGGACCCTGCCCGAACGGGAACTGCGTTCCGGAGCCGCCGAGATGCTCAAGACCTTCCTCATCGACAACCGGGGGGGCAACTACGAAAAAGCGGTGAAACTGCTGTCGGAGAGTCCGTTGGATTTCGACGCACTGGCGCCGCTGATCAAGGCCGCCGCAGACGTCAAGCGCAAGATCGTGGAACAGGACCCTTATGAGGAGAACCTGCGGCGCTGCCTCAACCTCGGGCACACTTACGCCCACGCCATCGAATGGTACCAGCACACGCGCCGAACGAAGGCTCCCATGACGCACGGAGAAGCCGTCGCCGTGGGGCTCGTGCAGGCCGCGCTCCTGTCCGAACGCCTCGGTGTCTGCAACATGGGCCTTGCCGACCGTCTGCGCAAGGACCTGCAGGCATGCGGCCTTCCCACGGAGCTTCCCTGTCCGGAGGACATGCTCGAAAGCGCCCTCTGGAAAGACAAGAAAGCCGAAAAAGGCATCCTCCACTTTGTCCTGATCAAGCGGATCGGCAAGGTGATAATCAAAGATCTGGATGATTTGTACAAGCCTGCAGAATAAAACTTACGAAGAGATCCTCTCCGTTCTCGAAGACCCCATGGTCGAAATGGCGGAGATCCGGCTGGACCGCTGTCCCCTCTCGGATGAACAGATCGAAGCGCTCTTCGCCGACTCCGACACGCCGCTGATCGCAACCTGCCGAATCTCCGAGTCCCCCTCCGTACAGGAAGCGGAGCACCGGCTTCGGCTCGCCATCGAAGCGGGCGCCCGCTTTGCCGACCTCGAGATCGAGGCCCCCGTACAGACCAGCAAGGATTTCCAGCACCTGTGCCGCAAGCGGGGCACCGAGATCATCCGTTCTTACCACAATTTTGAAGAAACCCCCGACAGCGAAGGCCTGCAGATAGCCCTGGCCCGCTGCTTCCGCTATGGCGCCGACATCGCAAAAATCGTGACGGACTGCCGGTCGGAGGAAGACGCCGCCCGCATCGAGGCACTCTACTCCCTCGTCCTGGAGGACGTGGATTCGCTGCAGGGCCGGCTGGTCGCCTTCGGGATGGGCGAAGCCGGCCGGCGGAGCCGCCTGGAGTGCCTGCGCCGCGGCGCCCCGTTCACCTATGCCGCCCTTTCGGCACAGGAAGCCACGGCGCCCGGTCAATGGTCTCTCGCGGAATTGCATTCCGCCCTTTACGGCACGCGGCAGACTTACCGCGCCGACGGGCGTGCCATGCCTGCTTCCAAGAGTTTCGCGCAGCGCGCCATCTTCGCGGCAGCGCTCGCGGACGGGACCTCACACCTGTCCGGCTACAGCCCCTGCGGGGATTCTGAGGCCGCCCTGCAACTCGCCACGGCGCTTGGCGCCCGGGTTCAGCGGGACGGGGACCGGCTCGCCATCACGGGCATAGGAGCCAGCTGCACCCGGCTCTGCCCGGAACAGGTGGACACGGGCGAATCCGGACTGCTCACGCGACTGGCCATCCCCGTGCTGGCCGCCATCGGCAACGGAAACTTTCGCGTGACCGGCCACGGCACCCTGCCGGACCGGCCGCTCAGCGGCGCCGCCGGGATCATGGCTTCCTTCGGCGTCCTGCTCTCCAACGCCGTGGAGCGCGAAGGCCGGGAAGTCCATATTCCCGTCCAGGTGAAAGGCCGGCTCATCCCCGGCACGGCCGACGTATCGGGCAACGGGGGATCGCAGTTGATCTCCGGCCTGCTGATGGCCCTGCCGCTGTGCGACAGGGATTCGCTGCTGCACGTCAACGAGCCCAAAAGCATCCCATACATGTACATCACCCTGGACGTGCTGCGCCATTTCGGCGTCCAGACGCGCAGCGAGATGGAAGGGGACGCGGAGATGCTGGAAGCCGAGGACTGGTCCGGCTGCACCGGCATCAGCTTCAAGATCCGGGGCAACCAGCGCTACCGCGCGGCAGACTTTGCCATCGAAGGCGACTGGAGCGCCGCGGCCAACTACCTGGTGGCCGGTGCCGTGTTCGGCTCGGCAGAGTTGTCCGGACTCGACACCAAATCCCTCCAGGCTGACCTGACCATCATCGACATCCTCGTCGAGGCCGGTGCCGTGGTCTCCCAGCTCGACGAGGGGACCGTGTGTGTACGGAAAGCGCCGCTGGAGGCGTTCCGGCAGGACCTCAGCCACGCACCGGACCTCTTTCCCATCGTGGCCGTCCTCGCCGCTTTCTGCGCGGGAGAAAGCCGCATCGCCGGCGTAGGCCGGCTTGCCACGAAAGAATCCAACCGTGCGGAAGCCATCCTGCAGATGCTGCAGCAGATGGGGGTGGAAGCGCATATCGAGGACGACGTGCTCGTGATTTTCGGCGAGACGCTCAGCGCACGGCTGCTCAGCGGCCGGCTGCTCCGGGGCGGCGAATACACTTCGCGCCACGACCACCGTATGGTCATGGCGCTCAAGGTGGCTTCCCTGGGAACAGAAAGCCCCATCGTCATCGACGATGAGGCTTGCGTGGGGAAATCCTTCCCCGGATTCAGGCTTTAGTATTATTCTGCCTTCGCTTCCTCTGCCGGGGCTTCGGCCTCCGGGGTTTCGGCTGCCGGGGCTTCCGGAGCGGGCTCTGCCTTCTTGGCGCGGCTGCGGCGGGTGGTCTTCTTCGCGGCCTTCAGCGCAGTGGCCATGGCAGCCTCGTTGAAGTCCACAAGCTCGATCATCGCCATCTCGGCGGCGTCACCCTGACGGAAACCGGTGTGGAGCACGCGGGTGTAACCGCCCGGACGGTCGGCGATCTTCGGCGCAATCACGCGGAACAGCTCGGTGACGGCGTTCTTGTCCTTGAGGTAGCTGAACACAACGCGGCGGTTGTGGGTCGTATCCTCCTTGGACTTGGTGATCAACGGCTCGACATAGCTCTTCAGCGCCTTGGCTTTCGCCACGGTGGTGTTGATCCGCTTGTGCATGATCAGGGAAGAAGCCATGTTGGCGAGGAGCGCTTTGCGATGACCGCTCTGGCGACCAAGATGATTGATAGCTTTATTGTGTCTCATCTTTATACGTTCTTTTTCTTGGGTTCGATATTATACTTGGTGACGTCGATTCCGAAGGAAAGCTTCATCTTCTCGACCAGCACGTCGATCTCGTTGAGGGACTTGCGGCCGAAATTGCGGAGCTTCATCAACTCGGAGCGGGAATAGGAAACGAGGTCGGCGAACGTGTCGATATCAGCCGCTTTGAGGCAGTTGAAGGCACGCACGGACAGACCCACATCAGAAAGCTTGGTCAGCAGAAGGTGACGCATGTGCAGCGACTCCTCGTCCAGCTCCTTGCTTTCGGTCTCCACCGTGCTCTCCAGCGACATCTTCTTGTCGTCGGTAAAGAGCTTGAAGTGGTAAATCAGGATGTTGGCCGCCTCGTGAAGGGCCGCGTTCGGAGAGATGGAACCGTCCGTCACGATCTCGAGGTTGAGCTTCTCGTAGTCCGTCTTCT
>JAAYCA010000020.1 GCA_012744435.1 Bacteroidales bacterium | reverse complement strand
TGTCGAACGGATAGGACATCGCCTCCGGATGGCCCGTGAGGCCGTCCTTCTGACGCTGCAGGATCTCCCGGACCCAGCCTTCGGGGGTGATGTCCGAGATGAGACCCTCGGAGAAGGCGGCATAGGGCGCTACCGGAAAGGCCGGCGCAACGGAAACCGGGGCTTTCCCTTCCTCCTTGCACGCGGCAAGGAGGAGGGAAAGACCGAGGATGATCAGGGAAAGTTTTTTCATACGTTATCAGTTTTGTTTTTTGTTATCTGCTCATGAGCGCGACCGCCTCCTTGTCAGGAGCATTGAGGACATAGCTCTTGTCCTCGAGGATCATGGTCGCACCTTCTTCGGTCGTATAGGCAGGCCAATCGGGCAGGCCGGTCTTCTTGCCGACGTTGGGGTCGCCGTTGGCCATGAAGTTGTACAGGGCCTTGGCCATCTTCTTGGAGAGGTTCCTCGGATACTGGCCGCCACCCGTGTGGGATACCTGCAGGTCGGTGTTCATGAACCAGAACGCGATGTCCATGGTGTGGAAGGCGTGCAGACGGCCGTCGAGGATGGGCGGCTGCCAGTCAAACCAGGCCAGGTACACCGGGGCGTTCTGCTTGACCTTGAGATCGGCCGTCCTCAGGGCGTTGGCACGGGAACTGGCGACGAGGTCGTTGATTTCGATCGGGAGCTTGTTCGGGAAAATCTTGGCGAACGCCTCATAGACGGCAGCTGCTTTTTCTTCGCCGAGGGCAGGCGCCATCCGGCCTCCTCCCTGCGCCATCATCTTGATGACTTCCTCCTTGGAGGAAGCGTGCCGCTTGGCATCGTCGCGGGCGGAAGGCCATTCGGCCGTCGTGGTGCAGATCAGCAGGGGAACGTCCGAGCAGTGGTCGCTCTGGAAGAAGTCACCCACGGGAATGTGGTCGCCGTCGGCGATGGGGCCGAAGCCGAAACGGCCGAGGCCGGGGTTCGTCATGGCAAACTCCCGCTGGACCTTGTTGGCCAGGGCCATATAGTCCTCGAACGGCATCTCCTGCAGCTTGTTCATCTCGCCGGGCTTCAGGCCGGCTTCCTTGAGAATGGCGAGGCCGAGTGCCTGGCAGGCTTCCTTGTTCATGGCCGACGTGGCGTTGCCGCTGAGGGCGACGGCCTTGTGGATCAGGCCCTTGGTCTCAGGCATGGCCACCAGGTTGCAGACCTTGGCGCCGCCGCCGCTCTGGCCGATGATCGTCACGTTGTTCGGGTCGCCGCCGAAGTTCGCGATGTTGTTGTGCACCCATTTGAGGGCCTCGACGAGGTCGAGAATACCCACATTGCCGGAATCCTTGAACTTGGGATCCACGCCGGAGAAATCGGTGAAGCCGATCGAATTGAGGCGGTGGTTGGGCGACACGAACACGGCATTCGTGTAATGGCTGAAGTTTTCGCCGTGATACTCGTGGTGCTCGATGCTGTTGCCGCTGGAGAATCCGCCGCCGTGGAGCCATACGATGACGGGACGCTTCGCATTGTCGAGCCCCGGTGTCCAGACATTCAGGTTCAGGCAGTCTTCGGTCATGTCGAAGTAGTTCCAGCAGTCCAGGAAGGTTGCGATGTTGTTCGGATATCTCATCACGGACTGCGGGGCGCAGGCGCCGTAGAACACAGCATCCTTCACGCCCTCCCAGGGCTGCGGCGGTTTCGCCGGCATGAAGCGGTTCTCGCCGGCCGTGCTGGCCCCATAGGGGATGCCCAGGAACGTGTAGGTGTCGCGCATGATGTAGCCCCTCACCTTTCCGTACTGCGTGTTTGCGATGGCGATGTCGTCGCCGATGAACAGCTGCTGGTCGGTGCGGCTGAAGAAATTCTCTTCCGCGTCCTTCGTGCCGTTGCAGGACACGGCTGCAACCACGGCGGAAAGCGTCAGGATGGAAAGTAAAACCTTTTTCATAATGTATGGTATTAATTGTAGAATAATCGTTTCAAAATGTTCAGAAGCCTTCCACCTTCATCCAGTGGAGCAGGCTTTCCTTCCAGTCGTCGCTGGTCGTGTTGTTCACGGCGGAGCCGAAGCCGCCCTTGCCGTTGCCATAGATGTGGATCTCGGCCGGGATTCCGTGTTTCTGCCACTCGAGATAGAGGGAGAGGCATCCCGGCGCCACGTTCTGATGATCGGCCCTCGTGGCCACGAAGAGTTTCGGAGCATGCTCCGGAACGCTCATGACGGTGACGGGAGGGCCATACATCGTGGCCAGATAAGCCGGCATGACGGACGGGTCGGCATTGCGCATCACCGCATAGATGGCGATACAGCCTCCGGCCGAGAAGCCGAGATACCCGATCTTGGCGGGATTGATGTTCCATTGGGCGGCATGGGATTTCACGTAGCGTATCGCCTGCTCGGCATCCAGCTGCTCAAGGGCCATGATCGGGGCGTGCTCCGCTTGCAGGGACTGGAGGTACTCTTCCACCTGATAAACCTCAAGACCGGCCGGGATGGGCCCGGTGACGGTGCGAGGTGCCTGCTGGCTCTGCCCCGCCTGCGGTCGCGGCTGGGGGCGCTGTTGCTGCTCCGGAGCCGGAGAACCGTCGTGGAGCCGGTATTTCAGGACAAATGCGGCAACGCCGTGGTCCCGGAACCACTCCGCCACGACTCCTCCCTCTGACGCCCAGCTGAGCAACTGGAGTCCTCCACCGGGGAGAATGATGACAGCTGCCCCCGTGGCTTTTTCCTTAGGAGGGAGATAGGCGGTGATGGTTGGGACCGAGACACCTCTGAGGATGACGGTGTCACCCTGGGGAGAGGTCATGGCCGATTCGAGATTGACATTGCCTTTGTTGCCGGGAACGGGTCCATCGTACAAAGGGACTTGGCTCTGGGCGCAGATCCGCCCGGAACCAAAGCCCAAAAGAAGCAAGGTCAATAATAAGCCTTTTCGCATGACGCAAGGGTTTGATCAGCGCTGGGGGGCGCCCTGCGGACGTCCGCCGGGAGCACCACCGGGTGCGCCGCCCTGGCCGCGCATGCGGTTGACGGCTTCGTATTGTCCAGGACGTACCGTGTCAAGCCAGTTCGCATCGGTACGCGGCTTGTCGGAACGCTCGACGGAGTGGACCTTGAGGTTCAGGCCCTCAATGACGATTCTGTCGAGGAAGGAGTCAAGCTCGTTCCAGAACCACTTGATCGGGAGGAGCGCCATGGCGTGGTCGCCGCCGAAGTACTCATAAAGCATATAGGGAACGTCCATGCCGTAGAGCTGCTGGGCCACGTAGTAGGGGCCGAAGCCGTGGCGGTTCGGGTTGCGCTCCATGTCGAAGGTGACGGTCGGGTCGGCGGAGCCGTGGAAGAAGCACATCGGGCAGGGTTTCTTGTCCCACTTGAGCTCCGTGTCGTTGTCGCCGGTCAGATAAACCGCACCGGCCATGGGGACGACACCGGCATAGTTGAAGTTTGCGGGAAGTCCGCTCTCCTTGGCGGTCCTATGGTTCGTGCAGAGGTAGTACTCGGCGTTCATGCTGTTGATGGCGCCTGCGCTGCTGCCGCTGATGACGATCTTCTCGGGATCGATGTTGTATTCGTCGGCATGTTTGAGAAGCCAGGCGGTCGCTGCATAGATGTCTTCCACACCGATGTCGATCGAATATTGGAAAGGATTGTATCCCTCCGGGGGAGTGATGAGCGGTTTTCCGTCCCTGCCGCGGGCGGAGCCGAGACGGTAGTCGATGGCGACACAGACCCAGCCTTTCTCGCAAAGGTGGTCATATAGGGGATTGCAGAGAGCGTCCACCCTTGAGCCCATGGCCCAGGCGCCGCCGAAGGAATAGATGAACACCGGGCGTTTGCCTTCCGTTTTCTGGCCCTTGAACTGATAGATGTCCATCAGGATGGGCTTGCCGTCGCGGACGACGAACTCGACGGTGTTCATGTCCGCTTTGGATACAATCTGCTGCGCCTGCTGCTGCGGCTGAGCGTTTCCGTTCATGGACAATGCCGTCAGGAGCGTAGCGCCAAAAAACAATAACTTCTTCATGGTCTGATACTTGATTATAAATATTAATTTTTCGGTTTGTCTTGCGGTTTACCGTCCCTGACCCTGAGGACGAGGGCCGCCGGGCATGCCGCCCCGCTGCGCTGCCGCGGCTGCCGCCGCCTTCTTGGCCGCTTCCATCTCTTCGAGGCCGCCAAGCCAGCGTGAGAGGGAGTTGAGGAACTCCGCACGGCAGTATTCTATGTTGTCGTTCATGTTGTATTCCTTGAGGTTGAAGCCCCAGCCGTGAACCCCTTTCGGGAAGATGTGCATTTCGGCCGTAACCCTGTTCCGCAGGCATGCTTCATAGAAGCGGAGGCTGTTCTGGGGAGGAACGATCATGTCGTCGAAGCAGAGGGCCAGGAAAACCGGGGGCGTGTCGGGCGTGACCTGTTTCTCGCAGGAGAATTTCTCGACGAGGGCATCCCGCTCGGCCTGACGGGCCAGATATTCGTCCATGGTATGGCCTGCACGGTCGTTCCACGCCGTATCATTCCCGATCAGGGCATAGCGTGAACCGGCGTGGGTGATGGATGCATCCATGGAGATCACGGGATAGACCAGGATCCCGAAGTCAGGACGCGTCACGGGGTCGTCGTAGAGGACCACGCCGCTGGCTGCCAGATGACCGCCGGCGGAGAAGCCCATGATCCCTACCTTCTTGATGCCGAGCTCTTCAGCGTGGCTGCGGACATATTTAAAGGCATTGTGTACGTCCTCGAGGGGAGCGTTCCAGCTGCCGTTCGGCATGCGGTATTTCAGCACGCCTACGGTCACGCCCTGCTTAACCAGCCAGTCAGCGGGATAGATCCCTTCGTTGTAGGTCGCGATCAAGGCATATGCGCCGCCGGGGCATACAATGACCATCTGGCCGTTGGGAGTCTTCGGCTGATAGATGTCCATCCTGGCATATTCGGACACGTTCGTTATGGAACCCGCCTTGTCGATGGTCTCGGGGCCCGGAGCCTTGGTGGGATTCTGGACGGGTGAGGCCAGGGTCTCGATCTTTTTCGCAATGACGGGATCGTCCTTGACCGCTGCAGCGGCCGCCTTCGCGTCTTTTGCGTAGAAGAAGACCGTCCTGTCCGGACGCAGGCTGATATTGGGCTGGGCCGGGAGGGAAAATGAAAGGGTCGCGGACGCCACGGCCGCCAGCAGGAATTTCTGTGCTTTCATGATCGGGTGATTATTTGCCGAGGAGGTAAAGTACGGGGACATCGAGGCGCGAAGCCCAGGAGTCTTCGACGTGGGAAAGTCCCGGGAAGACCTTGCTGACATAATGGGCGTCGTCCCAGCCCGCCTCCTTGAACATCGCGTCCAACCGGTCCTGATACTTGGGATACTGGGCGTCGAGGGTCTGGTCGCCCCGGTCCATGTACAGCTTGCAGCTGTTGGGCTTGAGATTCGCCTTCAGGTAGTCGACATAGCACTGGTTGGCCGGATCGATGAAATCCTGCTCGGCGCTGTAGTTGGTGATATAAAGGACGGAATGGGTCGAGAGGCAGCCCGCGCCGCCGAACACCTCGGGATACTTGGTCACGGCATAGGAGGAAATCAGGCCGCCCATGCTGGATCCCATGTGGAACGTGTGGTCCCTGTCCTTGCGGGTCGAGTACGTCTCGTCGATGAACGGTTTCAGCTCTTCGACAAGGAATTTCAGGTAGTTGTTGCCCAGGAGGTCTTCCTCTCCCAGTCTCTTGCTCCTCGAATATTCTTTCACTTCCGGGGAATAGAGGTCGAATACATCCTGGGGGAAATATTCCTGACTGCGTGTCCGGAAGGAGTTGGCCACGCCGACGACGATGCAGTTCTGGATCCTGCCCTCCGCAAGAAGACCGCCGAAGACTTCGTCGACGCGCCATTCCTGGTGGTTGAACATCTTTTCCGCATCCCAGAGATTCTGCCCGTCGCTCATGTAGACGACGGCGTATTTCTTACTTTTCGAATAGTTCTCCGGGACCCATACATACACGTTTCTCGGGGTTACGAGCCCCGATTTGGATTCGAAAGCCGGATAGAAATCAAGTTTGCCTACGGAGACCTTGGGCTTGTCGGGATTGCCGTCACCGACGGTGCCGGCCGTTTTGTCGATGCCGCAGGAAGTGAAGAAGATGAGCGCTGTGGCTGCTGCGGTCAGGATTCTGGAGAATTGCATGGTTATAAACGATTTTCAGTGTATGTCAAATTTAAAAATGCCTTTGGAATGTACTGATGCACAATTATTCCAAATAAATGCAATTTCTCTTCTCGTCAGATATCTGGAAAAATTGTGAAAAAAATAAGAAATCTTCCTTTTGAGATCCCGTTCCCTCGCAAGGAGGCAGCCGGGACTCAAAAGGAAGACGTTCCTTCCGGGGGTATGCGCTACTGGTCTTTTCCCTGCAGGTATGCCTTGAAGAACCTTCCCTGGGTGGTGGGGGTGAAATCCCAGTCGCTGATGAGCATCGGGGCCCAGCTGGTGTCGAAGCACCAGACCGTGAACGAGATGCCTTTCTCCTCGAAGTATCGGGTGATGTGCTCGCCATAGACTTCGGTGGACATGACGGGGATGTGCGCACCCGGCTCGTCCTCCAGACAGAAACCGATCTCGGTGCAGATGACGGGATAGGTGTCGGCCACATAACCGAAATCCCGCTCCCATTGCTCCTCCCACGGTTCCGCACGTTTCATGGGGTAGGGGTGTGACACATAGGCCACGTTGGGGCGCCCGACGGGCTCGGCCGCTACCGGGGTAAGGTCATACGCCCAGTTGAACCCGGCGCACAGGCATACGGCGTTGGGATTGTAGGTGCGGACGGTGTCGATGATCTGTTCCTGCAGGGTCTTCCACTCGGTCCAACTGCAGGAACCTACGCCTTCGGCGGTCACGGTGGGCTCGTTGAACAATTCATAGAGCGCGACCGTGGGTTCGTCTTTGTAACGCCGGGCGACGGTGCGCCAGAACCAGAACGTCTCCTCCCGGGTCGTGTTGTACATGGGGGAGGTGTACTTTTCATCCTTGAGGTTGCCGATGGAGTGCCAGTCCATGATGACGTACAGTCCGTATTTCTTTGCCCATTCAATGCCCTGGTCCATGGCCTGGAAGGTCTGTTCCCAGCCCATGGCGTTCAGGTTGGACGGATGGACGGCAAAGCGCACCACGTTGGCGCCCCAGGCGGCGGCTTCGGCAAAATAACGTTCGTTCCACTGTCCTTCGCGGACCAGTTTCACCGGATCGGAGAAACACAGTCCGCGGAACACCAGTTCGTTCCCGTCCGGGTCGATGAACTTGTTTCCATTTACTCTCACCCAGGCGCTGCGGGTTGAACACGATGCAGCCGATATCAGCGTAAGCGCCGCGGTCACAATGGCTGCCAGGCAGGTCTTTTTCATGATTGCTGAGGTTTTTGACATGATGATAAAAAGGCTTCACATCCTTCGAGAATGTCTTGAAACGCTTGCTCGAAGTCTCCGGTGTACCAGGGATCCGCCACGTCGCGGGCGTCTCCGGTGCAGGACATCATCAGGTGGATCTTCCCCTCGGGGTCTTCCGGGATGATGCGTCCGATCCAACGCAGGTTGGATGTATCCATGCAGATGATCCTGTCAAAGCGGTCATAGTCGGCCCGGGTCACCTGCCTGGCGCGTTTGTCCTTGTCGAACTGCACCCCGTGCTGCGTCAGGCAGCGCTTGGCGGGGGGATAGATGGGATTGCCGGTCTCCTCGGCGGACACGGCGGCGGATTCAATATGGAAGCGCCCATCCAGTCCCCGGGCTTTCACAAGGGCCTTGAAGATGAACTCCGCCATGGGGCTCCGGCAGATGTTGCCGTGGCAGACGAACAGGATTCTCATTTTCCGCATTTCTGCAAATGTAAGCAAAATCTTTTGCTATCTTTGCGCAAATTTGCGCAGGGCTGATGCGGAAAGAATACAAAACGCTCGCAATCCTCCACCTGGCCGTTTTCCTGGCCGGATGGACGGGGATTTTCGGCCGGCTGATCTCGCTTGGCGGGATGCCGCTGGTGTGGTACCGGATGATGGTAAGCGTGGCCGTCCTGGCCCTTGTCATGGCGCTGACGGGACGTCTGCACAGACTTCCCGGGAGGTCCTTTGCGGAGATTGCCGGCTGCGGCGGCCTGCTCGCCCTCCATTGGGTGGCCTTCTATGCCAGCATCCAGGCGTCCAATGTCTCCATCGGTGTCGCCTGCATTGCTACCTCCTGCTTTTTCACCACGCTGCTGGACCCGCTCATCAACCGGAAACGCATTTCCTGGATCGAAGTGTTCATCAGTTTCATCGCCATTACCGGCGTCCTGCTTATCTTCAGCCTGGATGTCCGTTACCGTCTGGGAATCGCCCTAGGCCTGCTTTCAGCGGCATTTTATTCGTTGTTTGCCCTGGTCAACATCAATGTGGCCCGGAAGACCGGCGAGGACAGCGCAACGATGCTCCTGTACGAGGTCGTCGGCGGCATCGTGCTCCTGTCGCTGCTCATCCCTTTTTATCTGCGTCTCTATCCCGGGGCGTCCATCGCCCCGCATGGGAACGACCTTCTCTGGCTGCTCCTGCTGGGGAGTGTTTTCACCGTCCTGCCTTTCCTGTTCCAGCTGCATGCCCTCCGTTCGCTTTCCGCTTTTACGGTGAACCTGGCGTACAATCTGGAACCGGTGTACAGTATCGCGTTCGCGGCGCTGATTTTCGGTGAACTCAGGGAAGTCGGCCTCTCTTTCTGGGGCGGGGTTGCGCTCATCCTCCTTTCCGTCCTCATCCAGACCCGCCGCATCGGCCGGAAGAATCCGGCGTCTTCCTAGCGGACGGTCAGTCGGACAGCGTCAGGATCATCTGCACGACTTCGTTGTAGTTGGCCGTACCGGAACGGATGCGGTTGCTCTTCAGGAAGAGGTTGTAGAACCAGCTCTGGATCCGGCCGGGAAGGGGAGAGTAACGCTCTTTCCAGTATTCCTGTTCCTGTCGCAGGACCGCCAGCACCTCCGGGCGGAGGGTCTTCTGCCAGTCTTTGTAATCCTCATCGGACAGTGCCGTACGGGCATTGTTCAGGACATAGGGGAGCATGGACTGGAGGGCGGCGTAGCGGATCTGCGGGTCGGCGGAGGCGCTGCAGGCCCGGTAGGCCCAGTAGTTCGCTTCCGCTTCGTTGCTCACGCCCATCAGATGCGACAGTTCGTGGGCATAGACCACGGGATACTGCCGCGGCGGAATCTCTTCGTTGATCTGGATTTCACTGAAAAACGGCCCCACGAAGCCGCTCACGCCGACGGCGGAATACAGGCGGTTGAACAGCAGCCGCTTGGGCTTCTGCCATTTCTCCGGCTTTGCCAGACCCCATTGCGGGGGGAGCGAGGTGTAGTATTGCTTGATTTCCTGCTCGAACGGCGCTTTGTCCAATTCCCCGAAAGGCTGGTAGCTGTCGTTGAGTTCCCGGGCGAAACCGTCCAGGAACTGCCGGAAACGCTGCGCCTCAAAGGCTTCCAGCTGCTTTCCGGCGCGGTCGTAGATGCTGCTGCGGAAATAATTGAGGCCCCAGCCGGCGTAGAACCAGACCGTGATCCAGAGCAGCAGGCTGACCAGGGCCGCCCAGCGCTTGCGGAGGAAGATCAGGTAGACGAACGCCAGGACCGCGGCGGCGA
>JAAYCA010000019.1 GCA_012744435.1 Bacteroidales bacterium | reverse complement strand
TGACGTCTCCTTATTTTCGGCATATCACTACTTTATTGAAACGCATTTCAATAAGGTAGTCATAAATGTAAATAAATCAAATGCTTATATGGTGTTTCACCAACCGAAAATGTCTATTATATCATGACGCACAAGAACGCCAGATAAGGTGAAAAGAGAGGCCCGGCGGATCCGCCGGGCCTCTCTTTGAGCCACTTAACAGACTTGAACTGTTGACCTGCGCGTTACGAATGCGCTGCTCTACCGACTGAGCTAAAGTGGCGATGGGATTGCAAAGGTAGCAATAATTTTGAAAAAAGCGAGCCTATGCAGAAAGAGTTTTATTATTCGTATTCGTACTCACGCTTGACGCCGGGCTCCTCTTCCGTGAGCCAGCGGTTGCCGTCGTCCTGAGCCTCTTCCCCCTGGATAAGGGCAATGTTCATCTGTTCGATGAAGGAGAGCTTGACCTCGGAATTGTCTTTGGCCGGTTCGTACCAGAGCTGCTGTTCGAAGAGGGTCTTGAGATCCGGGGACTGGAAGACATATCCATGCTTTGCGAGGATGGCGTTGCGTATGATGCGGAGCGTGGGCTTTGTGTAACCGTCCGGCTTGATGCGCGCCTTCGAGGCAAAATCCCAGCGTCCCTTGTCAGGATCGGACCAGGTCAGTACATAGGACGGATGGCTCTCAAGCTCTTCGAAAAAGCCGTATTCGCTCAGCACGGAACGATAGACATTGAAGCCTTCAGCCGTCTCGACGAAGTGCCAGCAGCCCTCCCAGGGACCGCTTTTGACATCCAGGACATCGAAAGGGTAGCCATTGAGCAACGGGACTTCATAGCGGGCGGAGACGCCGGCCACCGTGATGGTCTTCTCGCCGATCGTGACGTCCATGCTTTCGTCATCGTCCGAGTGGCAGGTGTATATTCCCGTCAGGCCCGAAAGCCAGCGCTCGTAGAAGAGTTTGCAGCCATCCCGGTCCATCTTTTCAAAAAACTCGACCATCATGTCGTCCTTATAGACGCCCAGCGCCGTCATGCCGTCCTGCTGGATCAGCTTCGCGACGGCGTCCGTAAAAGGTTCGGGATTCCCGACAAAATCTTCGGTGATCTCAAACTTGTACTGACCGGGCTTTCCGCTGATGGGCTTCAGGTAATAAAAGGGTGGAGGAATCGGTTAAAACAGTTTTCCGTTCCACTTGGCGGCAAGACGCTCCCGCTTGAATTGCTCTTCGAGCCGGGCGAACTGGGCTTTGGTGTCGAGCGTGAAACTGCCCTGCTGGATCCAGGCATAGTAGGACGGGTCCTGCTCAAAGACCTGCCGGGCCGTCTTGCCCTTGTGTTTGCCGAAATTGACGAAGACCTCGCCCTTGTCGTCGAGGATGAGATGGCCGGAGAAGTCCACGTATTTCCTGCCGACGAAGGCGGCGAGCGCCTTCACGTCGTTCTTGAGCACCTGCTCGCGGTATTTTTCAGGCTCCTGATAGCGGTCCAGCTGGGCTTTGAGCACTTCGTAGGTGGCCAGGGTATCCGCCTCGGCGGAATGGGCGTTCTCAAAGTCCTCTCCGCCGCAGTAGAAGCGGTAGGCGGCCCGGAGGTTTCTCGGCTCCATGGTGTGGAAGATGTTCTGGACATCCACCATCAGGGGCGCGTGCAGGTCCACCTGCAGGTCCTTGCCGGCGAGCTTGACCCGCTCGAACTCCTCGGCGAGCATCGGCAGGTCGAACTTGGCGGAGTTGAAGCCCGCGAGGTCGCTGTCCCGGAGCCATTCGGCCACCTCGGAGGCGATCTCGAAGAAGGTGGGGCAGCCGGTGAGCATATCGTCCGTGATCCCGTTGACCTTGGATGCGTCGGGATTCATGGGGCGTTGCCGGTTCATGACATAATCCCAGGGCTTGATGCGCCAGGTCTTGACGCGCTCCCCGCCGTCCGGAAAGACCTTGACGAAGCTCAGCTCGACGATGGAATCGGCAGGGATGTTGAGGCCGGTGCTCTCGATATCGAAGAAAAGCAGCGGCCGCTCGAGATGGAGTTGCATAGCGTCTTTCTTAGGAAACCATGATCGGCATCAGGATGCCGCAGATCTTTTCGCTTTCGTCCTCTTCCTCGGCCGGGACGATCAGGGCGGCGCGGCGCGGATCCGCGAACTTCAGCACGATGGTCCCGCAGCTCATGTTGCCGAGGATGTCGATCAGGAACGAGGACTTGAAGCCGATGCCGAGCTCGTCGCCGTTGTAGTCGCACGGGAGCTTCTCGTAGGCGGCGAGGGCGAAGCCCAGGTCCTGGGCCGTGATCTCGATCTGGCCGTTCTTGAGGTCGAATTTGATATGGTTGGAGGCCTTGTTGGCGCATACGGCCACGCGGCGGACCGTGTTGAGCAGCTGGGCACGGTCGATACGCAGGACGTTCGAGTTGTTCTGCGGGATGACCTTGCGGTATTCCGGGAATTTGCCGACGATCAGGCGGCAGACCATCATGGTCTCGCCGAAGGTGAACACGACGGTGGAGGAGTCGAAGGCCATGCGGACCTCTTCGTCGTCCTTGTCGAGGATGGACTTGAGCACGCCGGCGGGCTTCTTGTGCAGGATGAAGGAGGCTTTCTCTCCGATCTGCAGCGCACGGGTCGTGTAGCAGATGAGCTTGTGGGAGTCGGAGGCCACGAGCGTGGTGCTCTCCGGGTCCATGTCGAAGAAGATGCCGTTCATCGCGGGACGCATCTCGTCGTCCGCCGTGGCGTAGATGGTGCTGCCGATGCCTTCCGTAAGCACGCTGGCGGGGATGGTCGCATTCAGCGCGTCGGAGCCGGCGCCTTTGATCTCGGGATAATCCGCGGCAGGGAAGTAGGGAAGGGAGGAATTGCCGTTGCTCCAGATGCATTCGAAGGAGCCTTCTCCCGCGGTCTTGACCGTAATGGGCTGGTCCGGAAGGGCCTTGAGCAGCTCCGTCATCTGGCGTGCCGGCACGGCGATGCTGCCATCTTCTGCGGCGCTGTCCACCGCGACCGTGGTGCGGAGCGTAAGCTCCTGGTCGGAGGCGGTGATCTCCAGCTGTCCGTCCTTGAGGACGAAGAGGAAATTCTCCAAAATCGGGAGGGCGGTCTTGGCGGGAATCGCCTTGGACACATCGAGGACGCCCTTGAGCAGGCCGGCGCTTGAAACGTTGAATTCCATATCAGTCTTTTTTGTCTTTTACATTTAGCTTCTTGCAAATTTACGAATTAATCTTGGATTTTGGCATATATTTTGACTTTTATATCCCCGGATTATTCTAAAAAAACGCACATATGAAAAAAGGTTTTCTAATTGTATTGCTTTCCGTGCTCCTGAGCGGACTGACCGCTTACGCTATCGTGAAAACCGCTGCTCCTTCGTCGGGCGGTGCGGCCGATGCCGCCTATTCCGCCGCCGGACAAACCGTCAGAACTGTCAATTTGTCACTCAGCGATTACCCTGATTTTACCTACGCGGCCGAGAATGCCGTGGAGGCGGTCGTCTATGTGAAAGTGACCATCCAGGCCCGGCAGCAGCAACAGTATATCGACCCGTTCTTCCGTTTCTTCTTCGGTGATGAAGGGGGCTACAACTACGGTGGCCGCGAGCGCCAGGGGAGCGGTTCCGGCGTGATCATCCGCCCGGACGGCTATATCGTCACGAACAACCATGTCGTCTCCGGCGCCTCCAAGATCGAGGTCACGCTCAACAACAACAAGACGTACGAGGCCACGGTGGTCGGTACCGACCCCGCCACGGACGTCGCCCTGATCAAGATCGACGCCTCCGGCCTCCCTGTCCTGGAGTTCGCCGACTCCGACAAGCTCCGCCTGGGCGAGTGGGTGCTCGCCATCGGCAGTCCGCTGGGCGAGGAACTCCGCTCCACCATCACCGCCGGCATCGTCAGCGCCAAGGGCCGTTCGATGCCCAATACCGACGGCGAATTCAAGATCGAATCCTTCATCCAGACCGATGCGGCCGTGAATCCCGGCAACTCCGGCGGCGCCCTGGTCAACAAGGAGGGCCAGCTGGTGGGCATCAACACCGCCATCGTTTCCACGACGGGCTCCTACACGGGCTACTCCTTCGCGGTCCCTTCCAATATCGTCAGGAAAGTCGTTTCCGACCTGATTGACTTCGGCTCCGTCAAGCGTGCGATGCTCGGCATCACCGGCGGCACGGTGACCGAGGAACTGGCGAAGAAACTGAAACTCTCCACACCCGAGGGCGTCTATGTCAACGAGGTGGTCAAGGGCGGCGCCGCCGACAAGGCCGGCGTGAAGGCCGAAGACGTGATCCTGTCCCTGGACGGCACCAAGA
Source organism: Bacteroidales bacterium (assembly GCA_012744435.1). GTDB lineage: Bacteria > Bacteroidota > Bacteroidia > Bacteroidales > UBA932 > Cryptobacteroides. The sequence goes on along the minus strand of JAAYCA010000019.1, from coordinate 38,055 downwards.
CCGCCGCCATGCCTGAACTCCAGGCGAAGGTGAACTCCTTCCACCCGGGCGACAAGGCCACGGTCAAGGTGTTCCGTGACGGCAGGACCCTGGATCTGCCCGTGACCTTCGAGGACGGCAACATCGAGAACGGCACGGTCGCCAGCGACGGTACGGTGGCTTTCTACGGCGCCCAGCTCAAGGCGGCGGAGGATGGCGTGCTGATCGTCTCCGCAGGCAACGGCAAGGTGGCGCGCGCCGGCGGCGAGGACGGCTTCCTCATCCGCTTCGTCAACGACCAGAAGGTCTCCAAGCCGCAGGATGTCATCGACATCGCCAGGAAGAGCAAACGCTCCATCTTCATCGAAGGCGTGACCGCTTCCGGCCGTCCCGGCTATTTCGGCTTCGGCAAAGACGAATAGGCCTGTTTATAATTGATTGAAAAAAATCCCGCGCAAGTGTGAAACTTACGCGGGATTGTTTCGTATAATAGGTTGAACGAACATTCGAAGAGCACATATGAGACAACTTAAAATCACCAAATCCATCACCAACCGCGAAAGCGCCTCCCTGGACAAGTATCTCCAGGAGATCGGCCGCGAGGAGCTGGTGTCCCCGGAAGAAGAAGTCGAACTCGCCCAGCGTATCCGCAAGGGCGACCAGGAAGCGCTCGAAAAGCTCACGCGCGCCAACCTGCGTTTTGTCGTGTCCGTCGCAAAGCAGTATCAGAACCAGGGCCTCAGCCTGCCCGACCTGATCAACGAGGGCAACCTGGGCCTGATCAGGGCCGCCGAGAAATTCGACGAGACCCGCGGATTCAAGTTCATCTCCTATGCCGTGTGGTGGATCCGTCAGAGCATCCTCCAGGCGCTCGCCGAGCAGAGCCGCATCGTCCGTCTGCCGCTCAACCAGGTGGGCTCCCTGAACAAGATCAACAAGGCCCTCGGCAAGTTCGAGCAGGAGAACGAGCGTCAGCCGTCCACCGACGAGCTCGCCGACATGATCGATATTCCCAAGGACAAGATTGCCGATACCCTGCGCGTGTCCGGCCGCCACGTCAGTGTGGACGCCCCCTTCGTGGAAGGGGAGGACAACAGCCTGCTGGACGTGCTGCCGAACGACGATTCGCCGAGTGCGGACAAAGGCCTCACCAACGAGTCCCTCAGCACCGAGATCGAGCGTGCGCTGCAGATCCTCACGCCGCGCGAGCGCGAGATCATCAAATCGTTCTTCGGCATCGGCTGCCAGGAGATGACCCTCGAGGAGATCGGCGAGCGGCTTGACCTCACCCGCGAGCGGGTCCGCCAGATCAAGGAAAAGGCCATCCGCAAGCTCAAGAAACCGTCCGCCAGCAAACTTCTCAAGACCTATCTCGGCTGATGACCCCGGAGAACTTCCTCGCTGCGAAGGCCTCAGAGGCCGTCAAAGCCCTGTACGGTGCCGGGATCGATCCCTCCGCCCTGCAGGTCCAGGTGACCCGCAAGGAATTTGAAGGGGATTTCACCCTCGTGGTCTTCCCGCTGCTGCGCATCTCGCGTCAGAGTCCGGACGCCACGGGCGTGGCCCTGGGGGACTGGCTTGTCGCCAACTGCCCGGAAGTGAGCGCCTACAACTCCGTCAAGGGTTTCCTGAACATCAGCCTGTCCAACCTGTACTGGCGGGAGGCGCTGGCCGCCATCGTGGAAGACGCCGCCTACGGGCAGCTGCCCGCAACGGGCCGGCGCGTGATGGTCGAGTTCTCTTCGCCCAACACCAACAAGCCCCTGCATCTCGGCCACATCCGCAACAACCTGCTGGGCGCTTCCGTGTCGGAGCTGCTCAAGGCAGCGGGCGACGAGGTGATCAAGGCCACGCTGGTCAACGACCGCGGCGTGCACATCTGCAAGTCGATGTATGCCTGGCAGCAGCGCTTCGACGGCGCCACGCCGGAAAGCACCGGCAAGAAGGGCGACCATCTCGTGGGCGACTGCTATGTGGAGTTTGCCAAGATGGAGAAGGAAGATCCTTCCGTCATGGACAAGGTGCACGAAATGCTTGTGCAATGGGAGGAGGGCGATCCAGCCGTGCGGAAACTCTGGGAGACGATGAACGGCTGGGTGTTCGACGGGTTCGAACAGACCTACAGGGCCCTCGGCATCACCTTCGACCGCACCTATTATGAGCATGAGACCTACCTGCTCGGCAAGGAGCTCGTGCAGCGGGGCCTGCAGATGGGGGTTTTCGTCAAGGACCCCGACGGCTCGGTGTGGTGCGACCTCACCGACGACGGCCTGGACCGCAAGCTCCTGCTCCGCTCCGACGGCACGTCCGTGTATATCACGCAGGACCTCGGCACGGCCGAGCGCCGCTTCGGCGAATACAGGCTCGACTCGCATATCTATGTGGTGGGCGATGAGCAGAACTACCACTTCCAGGTCCTCAAGCTCATCCTGAAGAAACTTGGTTTCGACTGGGCCGACCAGATCTTCCACCTGTCATACGGCATGGTGGAACTGCCGGAAGGCAAGATGAAATCCCGCGAAGGGACGGTGGTGGATGCCGACGACCTCATCGAGAAGATGTACGAGGAGGCGAAGGCCACCTCGGAGGAGAGCGGCAAGCTCGACGGTGTCAGCGACGCAGAAAAGGAGCGCCTCTACCGCATCATCGGGCTGGGTGCGCTCAAGTATTTCATCCTGAAGGTGGATCCGAAGAAGAAGATGCTCTTCAATCCAAAGGAATCCATCGACTTCAACGGCAATACGGGTCCTTTCATCCAGTACACGCATGCCCGCATCTGCTCGATCCTCCGCAAGGCGGCGGAGCAGGATCTCGGCGCTTCGCTGAATCCTGCGGTCGGGCTCAGTCCGAAGGAGGTGCGTCTGGTCAAGATCCTGGGCGCCTTCCCGCAGAAAGTGGCGGAGGCCGCCGCCGCGCTCTCTCCCGCCGTCATTGCAAACTATTGTTATGACCTGGCGAAGGAGTTCAACCAGTATTATCACGAAACACCGATCCTGAAGGAGCCGAACCGGGAAATCCTGGAGATGCGTCTGGAACTGATCTCCACGTTCGCCGGCGTCCTGCGGCGCGGCATGAAGATCCTGGGCATTGAGCTACCTGACAGAATGTAATATCCCCACCTCCGCCAAGGAGGTTCAGCAACTGGGCTGGGACTGGATCGACGTGATCTTCTTCACCGGAGACGCTTTCGTGGACCATCCCAGTTTCGGCACTGCCTGCATCGCGCGCTACCTGGAAAAAGCCGGCTACCGCGTTGCGGTCGTGCCCCAGCCGAACTGGCGCGACGATTTGCGGGATTTCCGCAAGCTGGGCGCGCCGCGGCTTTACTTCGCCGTCAACTCCGGCGCGATGGATTCGATGGTGAACCACTACACCGCCGCGAAGCGCCTCCGCCACGACGACGCCTACACGCCGGAAGGCCGTTCCGGCCAGCGTCCGGACCGTGCCGTGACCGTCTATACGAAGATTCTCAAGCAGCTGTGGCCGGAGGTGCCCGTCGTCATCGGCGGCGTCGAGGCCTCCCTGCGGCGTCTGACGCACTACGACTACTGGGACGACTGCCTGATGCCGTCCATCCTCGTAGACAGCGGCGCCGACTGGCTGTGTTACGGGATGGGGGAACGCCCCATGCTGGAGCTTACCCGCGCCATCGAGGCCGGCCGCAACCGCCGGCAGATCGAACAAATTCCCCAGCTGGCCTTCTACCGGACGGGCAGAATCAGCTCCGCGTCGCCGGAAGAGCCTCTGAAAACTTCGCTTCGCTCATCCCTCCCACTGACTGCGTCAGCGGGCCCCTCCCATTTACGAGGCCATGGGTGGCCACGGTTTTCTGAGGCTCTCCCGGCCTCCGCTACGCAGATTCTGCTGAATTCCTATGAGAAGTGCTGTGCGGATAAAAGGGCGTTTGCGGAGAACTTCCGGGAGATCGAGATCCAGGCGAATGTGCTCCATGCGCAGACGCTGATCGAGCCGGTGGGGGAGGGTTATGTCCAGGTGAATCCGCCGTATCCGCCGGCGACGACCGAGGAGATGGACGCCTGCTGGGACCTCCCGTTCACCAAACGGCCGCATCCGCGCTACAAGGGCAAGCGCATCCCGGCCTACGACATGATCAAAGACTCGGTCATTACGCACCGCGGCTGTTTCGGCGGCTGCAATTTCTGCACGATAGCCGCCCATCAGGGCAAATTCATCCAGTCGCGCAGCGAGCAGTCCATCCTGAAGGAGGTGCGCGCGCTTGCGGCCATGCCGGAGTTCCGGGGCAATATCTCCGACCTCGGCGCACCGACCGCCAATATGTACGGGATGCACGGCAAGAACCAGGACCTCTGCGCGAAGTGCCGCCGCCAGTCCTGCCTCTTCCCGGGGCCCTGTCCCAACCTGGACCGTTCCCACGCCCGCGTACTGGCCTTGTACAGGGCCGTGGACGCGGTGCCCGGCATACGCCATTCTTATATCGGCAGCGGCGTGCGCTACGACCTGTTCCTGGACGGGAAGGGATTCGTGGACGAGACCGGCAAACCTTATCTGGAAGAGCTGATGCTCCGTCATACATCCGGCCGCCTCAAAGTGGCGCCGGAACACACCGAGGACAAGGTGCTGCACTATATGGGCAAGCCCTCTTTCCGCTTGTTCGAGCAGCTGCGCAAGGAGTTTGACCGGATCAACCGGGAACATGGGAAACACACCGAACTGGTCCCTTATTTTATCTCCTCCCACCCGGGCTGCACCCTGGAGGACATGCGCCGCCTTGCTGCAAATCCCTGTCTGAAAGGAATATGGATGGAGCAGGTCCAGGACTTTATGCCCACACCGATGACCACTTCATCGGTGATGTTCTGGTCGGGGCTGGATCCCCGTACGATGAAGCCCGTGTTCGTGGAACGGGAATCTTCTAAAAAAAAGGCGCAGAAAGCACTTTTTTTTAAGAAAAAGTAGCTATACTTGCAGCCAGAAACCAATGACCAGACCCCAAATCCAACTACACCTCTAACCCAAACCTGTATGAAACCCGACAATAAAAAACGTCACATCATCAGTTACGAGAATATGTCTCCCGAGTTGGCGGCGGCTTTTGCCGAGAAGTACCCGAAAGGCTTCAATGATTACCTCCCCGATCTCACTCGGTACACCAAACCGGACGGAACGCCTTTCTATGCCGTTCTGATCGAGATCCCCGACGCCATCTATCTCGTCAAGATCAAGGTCCGCATCGATGTCCTCGAGGATGTCGAGCGCTGGCTCGAGGGCGAGGAGGAAGCAGAAGTTGAATCCGTGGCCGGCACCACGTCCTCTTCCGACGACAATGGAGAGACCCTCCCGGACGACAATATCTCACAGTATGGGAGCGACGATGACGGGGCAGACTCCTAGTGAAGCGTTTTCTAAGTCATATTCCTGAACATAGCAAATTGTTGCTGCTCAGTCTGATGGTCGGCGTGCTCTCCGGGTGCGCCGCCGTTCTTTTGGACTGGGTGATCCACACGCTCAAGCGCCTGCTCAGCCAGGGTTTCCATCTGGGTGCCTACGAATGGCAGTATCTGGTGCTCCCGGGCATAGGCATGCTTCTCTCCCTGCTCCTCGTACGCTATCTGATCAAGGACAACATCGGCCACGGGGTGACCAAGGTCCTGCTGGCCGTCTCGCGCGGAGACTCCAAGATCAAGCCCCACAATACCTGGTCCTCGATGCTGACCTCCAGCATCACGATCGGCTTCGGCGGTTCCGTCGGCGCCGAGGCGCCGATCGTCTATACGGGGGCCGCCATCGGCTCCAACGTCGGGCGTCTTTTCGGCCTTTCATACCGTCACATCACGCTCCTGCTGGGCTGTGGTGCAGCCGGCGCCATCGCCGGCATTTTCAAGGCGCCGCTTGCAGGGGTCCTTTTCACCCTGGAGATCCTGCTGTTCAACGTGTCCATGACATCGCTCCTGCCTTTGCTGCTGGCTACGATCTCGGCGACGGTGGTTTCCTATATTTTCCGGGGACAGACCCCGGTGTTTGCCTGCAGCCTGACGCCTTTCTCGATGGGGAATATTCCTTTCTACATCATTCTGGGCATCGCGGGGGGACTGGGTTCGCTGTATTTTTTGCGGACGACCCTTTTCCTGGAGGACCGTATCGGCAAACTTTCGAGTCCGTACCTGCGCTGGTTGCTCTGTGCCTTGGGACTGGGTATGCTGATCTTCCTGTTCCCGCCATTGTACGGCGAGGGGTACGATGCGCTGGGCGCGTTGCTTAACGGACAGGAAATGGAACTGGAACAAGGCACCCTGCTGTCGTTCCTGCTGCAGTGGCGCTGGGGTGTGCCTGTCTTTTTCGCACTGATCTTTTTCCTGAAGGTCCTGGCGATGACGGCGACCAATGCCGGCGGGGGAGTCGGCGGCACATTTGGTCCGACCCTGTTTGCCGGAGCGATCCTCGGCTTCGTGATCGCCCGCTGCCTCAATCTGGTGGGGGCCGACGTGCCGGAGCAGAATTTCGTGCTCGTTGGCATGGCCGCGCTGATGGCCGGCGTGATGCAGGCGCCGATGACGGCGATCTTCCTGATCGCGGAGATCTCGGGCGGCTACGAGCTGCTGATACCGTTGATCCTTACGGCCACGGTCGCCTTCGGCACGGTGCGCGTCTTCGAGAAGTATTCCATTTATACCAAGCGCATTGCGCAGAGCGGAGACCTGCTCACGCACGACAGCGACCAGGCCGTGCTCACGCTCATGCACCTGGACGATCTGATCCGGGACAAGTATCCGCGCGTGCAGGTCGACGCCTCCTTGCGTGAGGTAGCATCCGTCATTGCCAATTGCGATGCCGCCGTGCTGGCGGTGATCGATGCAGACGGCCGCTTCCAGGGGATGATCGACATCGCTACCGCGCGAAAGCCTCTGCTGGATCCGTCCAAGTACGACAGCTGGCATGTTTTCAATCTCATGCAGGCTGCTCCGGACTATATCCACGTGGGCGAGAAGATGGAGTCGGTGATGGCGAAATTCGACCGCACCGACGCCTGGCGTCTCCCGGTCGTCGACGATGACCGGAAATACCTGGGATTCATCTCCAAATCCCGCCTTCTAATGGCCTATCGCGCCGAACTGAAGGAAATTGCATCGGAAGACTGATCATGCGTGTCGTAATCCAAAGAGTTTCGTCTGCCAGCGTGACGATAGGGGGGAAGGTCCGTTCCAAGATCGGGCCGGGACTGATGATCCTGCTGGGGATCGGTCCGGACGACGGACCGGAGGACATCGAGTGGCTGGTGCGTAAGGTCGCCGGCCTCCGGATTTTCAATGACGACGGAGGGGTGATGAACCGGAGTGTCGTGGAAACCGGTGGCGAGGCGCTGGTCGTAAGCCAGTTTACGCTGATGGCGTCCACGAGGAAAGGCAACCGGCCGTCCTATATCGGAGCGGCCGGTCATGAGCATGCAATACCCTTGTATGAGTCTTTCTGTCAGGCACTTTCAGAAGCCGTCGGCCGCCCGGTCGGGACCGGGGAATTCGGCGCGGACATGCAGGTCTCGCTGGTCAACGACGGTCCGGTCACCATCTGCATCGATTCCAGGAACCGGATCTGACTTATTTCATCAAGCGCAGCGAGATGCGGCCGCGGTCGAGGTCGACGGCGGTGACGGACACGCGCACCTGCTGGTGTAGCTTGACGACTTTGGTCGGATCGGTGCCGCGCGGGCCCATTTGCGAGACGTGCACGAGACCGTTGTCGTGGATGCCGATATCGACGAAAGCGCCGAAATTGGTGATGTTCGTGACGATGCCGGGGAGTTCCATGCCGACCTTGAGATCTTCGATGCCGTGGATGTCCTCCGCGAAAGAGAATTCTGATACCTGCTCGCGCGGGTCCAGGCCCGGTTTGGCGAGTTCTTTCAGGATGTCGTTCACGGTCGGCAGGCCGGCGGTCTCCGTGACGAAGTCCCGGGCCTGGATGCGGGCGCAGAGCTCCGCGTTGCCGACCAGCTCCTTGGCTGTGACCCCCAATGACTTGGCCATCCGGTCCACAATGCCGTAGGACTCGGGATGTACGGCGGAATCATCCAGCGGATTCTCCGCCCCCCGGATGCGCAGGAAGCCAGCACACTGCTCGAAGGCTTTGGGTCCGAGGCGGGGGACCTTCATCAGTTCGGCGCGGCTGCGGAAACCTCCGCTCTCCGCGCGGTATGTGACGATGTTCTCCGCCAGGGCGGGGCCGATGCCCGCCACATAGGCCAGCAGGTAAGGGGAGGCGGTATTGAGATTGACGCCCACGGCGTTCACGCAGCTCTCCACGGTGTTGTCCAGTTTCTCCTTCAGGAGCGCCTGGTCCACGTCGTGCTGGTACTGGCCGATGCCGAGATTCTTGGGGTCGATCTTGACGAGTTCGGCGAGCGGATCCATCAGCCGGCGGCCGATGGACACGGCGCCGCGCACGGTCACATCCTCGTCGGGGAATTCCCGTCGGGCGATCTCGGAGGCGCTGTAGATGGAGGCGCCGTCTTCGCTGACCGTCCATACCTTGCAGCCTTCCGGCAGATGGATGCGGCGCATGAAATCCTCCGTCTCGCGGGAGGCGGTGCCGTTGCCGATGGCCACGGCCTGGATTCCGTAGCGGTCCAGCATCTGCTGGACGGCCATGATGGCCTTGACCTTCTCGTTCTGCGGGGGATGGGGATAGATGATGGTGTGGCAGAGCAGTCCGCCCTGTTCGTCCAGGCAGGCGATCTTGCAGCCGTTGCGGAAGCCCGGGTCGATGGCCATCGTGCGTTTCTGTCCCACGGGAGCGGAGAGCAGCAGCTGCCGGAGGTTCTCCCCGAAGACCTGGATGCTTTCGCGGTCCGCCTTCTCCTTGGCCTCGCGAAGGACCTCCCCGCTGATGGACGGCTCCAGCAGGCGCTTGAAAGCGTCGGAGACGGCCTCCTTGATCTGTCCGGCGGCGGCAGCGGCGGGATAACCGTGTTCCTGGCAGAAGTCGTAGTAGATCTTGGCATCGCACTTCTCGGCGTCCGCATCGATGCCGACATTCAGGAATCCCTCGTTCTGGGCCCGTAGGATGGCGAGAAGGTTGTGAGAGGGAATGCGGTCCAGCGGCATCTTGAAATCGAAATAGCTGCGGTACTTCGCCGCGTCGGCGTTTTCGCGGCCGGCCTTCGTGACGGCCGCCGTCACGCGCCGCCGGCGGAAGATGGCCCGGAGGTTTTCCCGGATCGCGGCGGTCTCGCTGAGGCGTTCCGCAACGATGTCACGCGCCCCCGCCAGCGCCGTTTCTATATCGGGAACCTGATCCCCGACGTATTTCCGGGCATCGGTCTCGGGATTGCGGCTCTTGCCGCTCCAAAGCAGGTCTGCGAGCGGCTCCAGGCCCAATTCGCGCGCGGCCGTGGCACGGGTGCGCCGCTTGGGCCGCCAGGGGAGGTAGAGGTCTTCGAGTTCGGTGGCGGAGACGCTGTTCTCGATTCTGGCGCGAAGCTCGTCCGTGAGTGCGCCGGCCTCGCCGATGACCTTGAGGACGGTCTCCTTTCGCTTGTCCATTTCGGCGAAGACATCCACCCAGTGACGCACCTCGGCGACTTCGGCGTCGTCCATGCCGCCGGTCTTTTCCTTGCGGTAGCGGCTGATGAAAGGAATGGTGTCGCCGTCGGCGAAGAGATCGGCGCAATTCTCCACCTGCCAGTCCTTCAGCCCCAGGAGACCGGCGATGTGCCGGATATAGATCTCTTTCATCGGGCCGGGCGGAGTTTGCGGAAACGCAGGGCCAACACGCCCCAGAAGGCTTCGCCGAAGATGCCGCCGGACATTTTTGAGGTCCCTTCCTTGCGGTTGACGAAGATGACGGACACTTCCTTAAGCTTGAATCCCAGCTTGAGGGCGGTGTATTTGAGCTCGATCTGGAAGCCGTAGCCTTTCATCCTGACAGCGTCGAGGTCGATGGTCTCCAGGACCTTCCGCCTGTAGCAGACGAAACCCGCGGTACTGTCGAACACCCTGATGCCAAGCACCGTCCGCACATAGATGGAGGCGCAGTAGGACATCATGATGCGCCCCATCGGCCAGTTGACCACGTTGATGCCGTCGCAGTAACGCGAACCGATGGAAAGGTCGGCGCCGCCTTCCGTGCAGGCGGAAAGCAAGCGGGGCAGGTCGGATGGGTTGTGGGAGAAATCCGCATCCATTTCGAAAATGAACCCGTAGTCACGTTCCAGGGCCCATTTGAAGCCGGTCACGTAGGCCGTGCCCAGTCCCAGCTTGCCGCTGCGCTCAATCAGGTGCAGGCGTTCCGGATGCACCTGTTGCAGGGCCTTGACCACCCCGGCCGTCCCATCGGGGGAACCGTCGTCGATGACGAGAATCTGGTAGTCTCCATCGATGGTGAAGACCGCCTCGATGATCTTGGCGATGTTCTCGATCTCGTTGTAGGTCGGGATGATGACGAGTTTCTTTTCCATATTCTGCAAAAATACGCTTTTCTGCGGAGAAATGAAACGGCATGAGCCTCAGAAGCGGAAACGGGCTCCTGCGAGCAGGAATCCCTGTTCGCCGACGCCGGCTTCGACGAAGCCGCGGACTCCGCCGCCGAATTCCACGCCCAACAGGGATGCCTGGAAATTGAAAAACAGGCTCCCTGACGGTCCCGAACGCTCTTCCGTATCCGTGCTCTCTCCCGGACTTGTCAGACAGGCGGCTCCGGCACAGAGTTTCGAATACATGCCGAACTGCTCGCGTCGCAGCCAGTCCAGTTTCACGCCCGGCAGGAGCGCAATGCAGTTCATCGGTTCATTCCCAGGCGTTTTCTTGTCCTTGAAAGCGGCATAGCTCACGACGCCGCCGACCCCGACCAGCTCGGAAACGTGGTAGAAATACTCGCCTGCGACGGGGCCGATGAAGCTGTAATCGATGGTGGCGCCGAAAATGGCCGCGATGACCGAAGCGGAGACGGCCACGAATCCGGAGGTGGAGCCCAGACCGTACGAGAGCGCAAATTCGTGTGTACAGGTGCTTTGCGCACCGGCGTTGGCGCACAGGGACATCGCCACGAGCAGGCATCCCAGGCGGGAGAATCGTTTGGCCATCGTCTTCCAGTGATTAAAGTAAGCGACAAGATAGTATTTTTTCAAAAAAGTTCCTATATTTGCAGTCCCGTTTGGAGAGATGCTCGAGTGGCTGAAGAGGCGCGTCTGGAAAGCGCGTGACCGCCCAAAGCGGTTCCAGGGTTCGAATCCCTGTCTCTCCGCACAAGGTAATGCCGTACCGTCAGGTGCGGCTTTTTTGTCATCATCGGCTGCGCTTGATCACGTCCAGGCGCCAGGTGATGCCGATGTCGAAGTTATCGACGCCGATGCTGCTGCTCTTGAAATAAACGGCGTGCAGGCGCAGCCGGTCCCGGTCGGGCAGGGGGAAGAACTCCACCCCGCAGCCCGCGTAAACGTTCTTCGTGCCGGGCGCTACGGCCAGATCGAGCGCGCGGCCCAGCGCATCCACGTTTTCCGCATCATTGCTGTCGTATCCCGCCTTGGCGCAGAGATTCCATTTACCCACGCTCCAGATGAGCTTGGAGATGACGGTATAGTCCGAGTAGAAGGCCTTCTGGCCCGCTCCGGCGCGGTTCATCCATTCCAGGTCGAGGGCCAGGCCGCCGAAGACGAGACGGTTGCCCAGGGCGATGTAGTTGACGGTGCGGTGGAATTCGTCCTGCACGAAGTTGACGCTCCAGAGCGTACTCCACCAGGGGGTGAAACGGCCGAACCATTCGAGGTTGTAGGCATAGAGGTTCTGGAAGCCCAGGGAGAGGGGAGAATTGCAGACCTGGAAGGCAAGGGTCTGCCCCGGAAGAAACTCGTATTCGGCGTTGACGCCGAAGGAGAAGCCCTGGTAGAGGTTGTTGCAGAAGTTGCTGTAGTAATAGACGTCGATCGGGACGGCGTCGAATTCGTAACCGCCGATATAGACGGCATTCTTGCCCACGGTAAGGGCCAGTCGGGGCGTAGCTTGCCAGCGCAGATAAAGGAAGTCTGTGGCGTTGAACATGTTGCGCTCGTCGAAGACCTTCTTGTTGAGGCGCTGTCGCACGCGGAAATCGAGTTTGTCCGTGAGCGTGCCGCGGATGTTGAGATTGAAATGGTCGCCGGTGAACTGGCTGTTGTACTGCCCGCCGGACACTTCCTGATGGAAGGAAGTGCGGGTATCGAAATACAACTCCGTGATGGCCGGCTGGGCCAGCGCCGCGGAGCCGGTCAGCAGGGCGCATAGCGCCAGCGACAGGCGCGGGAGAGCGGTTCGTGTCATAGGTTATCAGTTTTGTGCTGATAAAATTAGCAAAAAATACGCGGGAAACCTTATCTTTGAGGAAAACCCGAAAACAATGGACTGGAAAATCTTGCTGGCGCCCCTGGCGGCGCTGTCCTTGTGCGCCTGCGCCCGGCAGGACATGCTGACGCTGCGCTACGACGCCCCTGCCACCTGCCTCGAAGAGGCGCTCCCGCTCGGCAACGGCCGGTTGGGCGCGCTCGTCTACGGTGGCCCGCAGGAGGACCGCATCTCCCTCAACGACATCACTCTCTGGTCGGGCGAACCCGACCGGGGCGCCGACCATCCCGACCTGCGCGACGGCGTGGGCGCGGACGCGGCCGCCACGGTCCCGCTCATCCGGGAGGCCCTCGCGCGGGAGGATTACGCGGAAGCGGAACGCCTCCAGATGCGCGTGCAGGGGCATTTCAGCGAAGCTTATATGCCCCTCGGCACCCTGTGGATCCGGCACGAAGGCGTGGGCGAAGTGAGCGACTACCGCTCGCTCGACCTCTCGCGCGCCCTCGCGGAGACCCGCTGCCTGCGCGACGGCAAACCCTTCCGGACGACCTATTTCGTCTCCGCGCCGGACTCCGTCATCGTCGTCCGGATGCAGGCCGCGGACGGCCTCCGGGCGCGGATCCGGCTCGATTCCCCGCTGCCCGCGGAGGTCAGCGCCGCGGACGGCGTCCTGACGATGGACGGCTATGCCGCCTGGCATTCCTATCCCGGCTACTTCCGCTCCGGCGAGGGACAGCACCTCTATGACCCGGCGCGCGGCATCCATTTCCGGACGGTGCTCTCCGTCCGCCACCGGGGCGGGGAAGTCCACACCGAGGGGCAGGAACTCGTCCTGGACGGCTGCCGCGAAGCCACGCTGCTGGTGGTCAACGCCACCAGCTTCAACGGCTTCGACAAGGACCCGGTCCGCGAAGGCAAGCCCTACGAAGCGCTGGCGGAGGCCAACGCCGCCCGCGTGCGCGACCTGGGCGACGGGGCGCTGCTGCGCCGCCACGTCCGGGACTACCGCGCCCTTTTCGGCGGCGTGACCCTGGACCTGGGCCGCACCGACAAGGCCCTGCGCGCGCTGCCCACCGACGAGCAGCTGCGCCGCTATGTCGCCGGCGCCGAGCCCAATCCCGAACTCGAAGCCCTCTACTTCCAGTATGGCCGCTACCTGCTGATCAGTTCCTCGCGCACGCCCGCCGTGCCGGCCAACCTCCAGGGCCTCTGGAACGAGAGCGTGGACCCGCCGTGGAGCAGCAACTACACGACCAACATCAACGTCGAGGAGAACTACTGGGCCGCGGAGACCGTCGGCCTGGGGGCCTTGCACGAGGTGCTGCTCGATTTCTCGCACGCCCTCGCGCACAACGGCCGCGACGCCGCCTCGCATTATTACGGCATGCAGCGCGGCTGGAACGCGGGGCACAATTCCGACATCTGGGCGATGGCAACCCCGGTCGGGTTGGGGACGGGGAGCCCGAGCTGGGCGAACTGGACGATGGGCGGCGCCTGGATCTCCACGCACATCTGGGAGCACTGGCTCTTCAGCCGCGACCGGGCGCGGCTGGAGCGGGACTATCCGGTCCTGCGCGGCGCGGCCGAATTCTGCCTCGACTGGCTCGTGGAGCGCGACGGCGAACTGATTACCTCGCCCGGCACTTCGCCGGAGAATGTCTATATCGGCCCTGACGGCCGTCCGGGCGCCACGCTGTACGGCGCCACGGCCGACCTGGCCATCACCCGCGAATGCCTCACGGACGCCGTCGCCGCAGCCCGCGAACTCGGGCTGGACGCCGACTTCGTCCGCGAAGCGGAGGCGGCCCTGGCGCGCCTGCGTCCCTACCACGTCGACGCCGCCGGCAAACTCCAGGAGTGGTACCACGACTGGGCCGACCAGGAGCCCTGGCACCGCCACCAGAGCCACCTTTTCGGCGTCTATCCGGGCCACCAGATCACTGACGGTCCCTTCGCGGAAGCTGCGCTGAAGACGCTCGAGATCAAGGGATTCGAGACCACGGGCTGGAGCTGCGGCTGGCGCATCAACCTCTATGCCCGACTCGGGGAAGGGGAGAAGGCCTACCGGCAGTTGCGCCGCCTGCTCCGCTACGTCAGCCCGCATCCCGATGCGGAGCCCGAATACGGCAACGGCGGCGGCACCTATCCCAATCTCTTCGATGCCCATCCGCCTTTCCAGATCGACGGCAATTTCGGCGGCTGTGCCGGCATCGCCGAGATGCTCCTGCAGTCCGACCCCGACGGGACCCTGCGGCCCCTGCCGGCCCTGCCGGAAGCCTGGCCCGACGGGCGCGTCACCGGCCTGCGCACCCGCTCCGGACAGACCGTGGACCTCACCTGGCGCAACGGCCGCCTCACCCGGCTCCGCCGTTACTAGACCCAAAGAAAGGGCACGCTGCGATCAGCGTGCCCTTTCTCCTACGTCATTCTTAGTGCTCTTCCTTCATTTTGAGCGTAGCGGAGGACCGACTGGCTATAACTCAGCAGAAATATCTGCTTCATTTTCATAGGTACTCTGAATCTACGCGGGTCCAGCCGGCGGGAGGCCGACTTCGTGGGGTGGGAGATACTGGGTTCGAACCAGTGACCCCTTGCTTGTAAGGCAAGTGCTCTGAACCAACTGAGCTAATCTCCCTTTTCTGGGCTTATTGAGGGTTGCAAAGATAGGACATTTTCAGAATCCGGCCAAATAATTCGTTTTTTTTCGTTTTTTATGCAATATTTGCAGGCCTTCGTGCATCTAGGGGGTGTGAAAAAGATCCTGAGATGGTTCCTGCCCGCCGCGGTAAGCGCGTTGACCCTTGTCTCCTGCTCGAAAGAGGAGATCGGTCCACCCGTTTTTTACCAGGCGGAATGGGCTGCCGCCTACTACCTGGGAGACGGGCCTGCATCCGGCGTAAACGCCTATCGGCTGGACCTGGTCCAGGGCCGGACGGACGAGGATCTTGAGTTGATCTCTTCCGGCGCAGTGATGCGTCTGTGGATCAATTCCCCCGTGGGGGGCATCACCCTTCCGGAGGGGACCTTCCAAGGCTCGGTGAGCCGTGACGAGGTCAATACCTTCCACTGTGACGGGACGATGTCGGATGGCGACGTCCGTTGCTCCTACCTCGCGCTCCGCTCGAAAACGGGCGCCCGGACGCAGCTTTACCCGCTCGAATCGGGGAGCCTGACGATCCGCTGCGATTCCGGGGAGTACCGGATTGAAGCCTGTGTGCAGGCCGCTGACAGGGAGTTCACCTTCCTTTATGAAGGGGAGATCCCGACGATCGACTGCACGGAGACGTTGAAGAACTTCTGATACTTGACTTTTCCGGGGATGTTCTGGTTTTGACAGCACTGATTCCGGATGGTAAGCACGCCGGGCGTAGGAGGCTGGCCCGTTAATCCCAGTCTTCAAGCCATAACTGGCAACTACAATTATTCGTACGCTTGCTAATCTCCAAGAGATTGAGCATTAATCGATACCGCCTAGGCTGCGGTACGACGTATATCCCTCCTGCTTTAGGCCGGTTCAGCCAGGATCAAGGGGTATCATCAAAACCGGATGCGCGGCTCAGACGCCTCTAAGGACCGCTAAGATTTCAGAGGATAAGCCCGAAGTGGCCTGCCTTCCGGCAGCTGCGGGCCGACAAACAAAGAAAGGATAAGCGTGTAGAAAGCCACCTGGGGCTTTGTTTGGACGGCGGTTCGACTCCGCCCATCTCCACAAAAAGGGCTTCCGGCCATCGCCGGAAGCCCTTTTTGTGGAAAATCCTCCGTCAGATAAGGTCCAGGGCCACTTCGACCATGTGGTTGAAGGTGGTCTGGCGCTCTTCGGGGCTGGTGGCTTCGCCGGTCAGGACGTGGTCCGAGATGGTGCAGATGGTCAGGGCCCGGCAGCCCGCGTAGGCGGCATTCATATAGAGGGCCGAGGCCTCCATCTCGACGGCGAGCACACCCATCGAGCGCCATTTGTCCGTCTGCGGATGGGCGTGGTAGAAGACGTCCGAGGAGAGGACGTTGCCCACTTTGTAATGGTAGCCATGCTCCTCGCAGGAAGCGGCGGCCTTCCGGAGCAGCTCGAAGTCGGAAATGGGGGCGTACGTGCCCGGCAGGTTGAACTGTGCACCGTAGTTGGAGTCCGTGCAGGCGCCCATCGCGAGGACGAGGTCGCCCAGGTGGAGGTCCATGTGGTAGGAGCCGGCGGAACCCACGCGGATGATCGTCCTGACGCCGTAGAAGTGGAAGAGTTCGTAGGTGTAGATGCCGATGGAAGGGATGCCCATCCCGTGGCCCATCACGCTCACGCGCTTGCCGTGGAAGGATCCGGTAAATCCCAGCATGTTGCGGATGCTGTTGAACTGTACGGCATCCTCCAGGTAATTGTCTGCGATGAATTTGGCGCGGAGCGGGTCGCCCGCCATGATGACGGTCTCGGCGATTTCGCCTTTCTGTGCGCCGATGTGGGGGGTGGGGGTATTGGCCATGCTAGTCGTATTGTCTAAAGGGGAAGGTGAAATAGGTGTCGGGGCAGGGCTCGTCCCTGAGGGAGGCACGTTTCTGTTTCATTGTGTAAAGATACGTTTTTTATCTAAAAATAGCTATGCTGGCAGAACCGCAGCAAGTCCGGCAAGATGGACTAATCCTCCGACAGGCAGCTATCCATCAGCACCTCGATCGCTTCTCGGTCGAGGTGCTGGCCGATGAACACGATCTTGTTCATCCGGTCGCCGTATTCAGGATCCCAGTCACGGCGCAGTTTGGCGTCGCGCCGCATCATTTCCTGCAGTTCGTCACGCGGCATCGTGGCGAACCAGTAGCCGGCGTCCTTGATGCTCTTCTGCTGCCCGGCGGTCTCGAATAGGTAGCATTTGTCCGTGTCGGCGCTGAAGTAGCAGAGACCCTTGCTGCGGATAATCCCCTTGGGCCACTTCCTGGCCACCATGTAGTCGAACTTGTTGATATCCAAAGCCGGGCGGGCTTCATAGACATAGGTGCCGATCCCGTATTCCTCGGCTTCTCCTTCCTCGTCGTGGTGATGATGGTGATGATGGTCGTGGTCGTCGTCATCATCGTCGCCGCCTTCGATTTCAGCGATCCAGGCGGCGGAAGTGGCCACTTGATCGAAATCGAACAGGCCCGTGTGCAGGAGTTTGTCCAGCTCGACCTCGCCGTAGTCGCAGGTCAGGATCTCGGCCTTGGGCTGCAGGGCCCGGACGATGCTTTTGACGCGTCCCAGCTCGTCAGGCGTCACTTCGGAAGCCTTGTTGAGCAGGACGATGTTGCAGAATTCGATCTGTTCGATGACGAGGTTCTCGATGTCCTCTTCGTCGATATTCTCGCGCTGCAGCGCCTCTCCGCAGGCGAATTCATCCTTCATCCGCAGGGCATCCACGACCGTGACGATACAGTCCACCACCGGAATGGCGACGCCGGGATAGGACGGCCGGGAGAGCTGTGGATAAGAATTGATGGTCTGCGCGATGGGAGCCGGCTCGCAAATGCCGCTGGCTTCGATGGCGATGTAGTCGAAGCGCTTCATCCGGGAGATCTCCTCCAGTTGGGCGATGAGGTCCATCTTGAGCGTGCAGCAGATGCAGCCGTTCTGCAGGGCGATCAGGCTGTCGTCCGTCTGCCCCACGACACCGCCCTTCTCGATCAGGTCGGCGTCGATATTCACTTCTCCCAGGTCGTTGACGATCACCGCGAACTTGATGCCGCGGCGGTTCGTCAGGATACGGTTCAGGAGCGTCGTCTTGCCGCTCCCCAGGTAGCCGGTGATCAGCAGCACCGGCAGCGCTTTGTTCTTCAGTTCGATATTCATATTACATCATTTCGCAGAAATGCAAAGATAACATTTTCTTGACTACCTTTGTCCTCATGATCGGATGCGTATGAAAATCATCCTGGCTCCCGATTCATACAAGGAATGCCTTCCCGCACAGGATGTCGCTGCAGCGATGGCCTCGGCCGTCCGCGCGTCATGCCCGGACGCGGAGGTCGTGGAGCTGCCTCTCGCCGACGGGGGCGAGGGGACGGCGGGGATCCTGACGCATGCCCTGGGCGGAAAGACGGTCTGCATCCCGGTCTCGGGCCCGCTCGGTGTTCCGGTCCAGGCGTCCTACGGAATAGCCGGGAATACGGCGGTCATCGAGGTAGCTGCCGCCTGCGGTCTCTCGCTGGTCCCCGCTGAGCGGCGAAACCCCATGATTGCATCCTCCCGCGGAGTCGGAGAAATGATGATGGATGCCGCCCGCCGTGGCTGTAGGAGAATCCTGATCGGCCTGGGCGGGTCCGCGACCTGCGACGGCGGTGCCGGGATGATGTCCGTCCCTGACTTGCGGGAGGCCCTTTCCGGGGTGCTGGTGACTGCCCTCTGCGATGTGGACGCTCCATTCACGGGGCCGCGCGGGGCGCCCCGCTGCTTCGCCCTGCAGAAAGGGGCGTCGCCTGCGGATGTCGGGGTCCTCGAGAAGAGGCTTGAGGCACTGGCGGACCGGATGCGGTCCGAGACGGGATGTGATGTCCGGGAGATTCCCGGTGCGGGGGCGGCCGGCGGGCTGGGCGGCGCGCTGGCGGCTTATTTCGGCGCCCGGCTGGTCCCGGGCGCTGAAGAGATAATGGACTGTGTCGGTTTCGATTCTTCCTTGGCTGACGCCGGTCTGGTCATCACCGGAGAAGGCTGTTCCGATCTCCAGACGCTGGCTGGAAAAGTCCCGTTCGGCGTGGTCCGCCGTGCCGCTGACGTTCCCGTCGCGCTTGTCTCCGGCCGTATCCGTGATCGCGGGGAACTCGCACGTGCCGGGTTTTACCGGCTTGTCCAGGTCACCCCGGATGACATGCCTCTTCCGCTGGCGCTCCAGCCTGCCGTCGCCGCGTCCAATATCCGGCGCGCCATCGTTTCCCTGATGGACAATGATTTATGGTATTAACCCGGTGGTGTGTCCCGGAAAAGGTACATTTTGCGGGCGACCCCTCAGGATATGGCGGGGGGTTGCCCGGATCGGGTAGGGAATCCGGGCGAGACAAGGTTTTTGTCAGGGCGTTACAGCAGGAAGAACAACGCCACGCCGGTCATGCTGACGATCACGCCGAGGATTTCTTTCGGCGTGATTTTTTGTTTGTAGATCAGCGCGTAGGGAAGGAGGATGAGCACCGGGGTGAGGGCCATCAGCGTGGAGGCGATGCCGGCGCGGGCGTACTGCACGGCCATCAGTGAAAGCGACACGCCGATGAAAGGCCCGAAGAGGGTGGTGAGCGCCGTAAATCTCATCCCGGAACGGTTGTGAACGGCGGCGCGCAGCTGCGGAAGCATGCCGCAGACAGCCATCAGGAGGAAGAACCCGAGCGTGCCGGTCAGGGAGCGGATCATGGTGGAAGCGAAAGGCAGGGCCCAGTCGAAGGCGGCCGGGGCATCCGCGGGCAAGGCGGCCTCGTAGTGCTGCATGCCGATCTTGCTGAGCACCAGGCCTACACCCTGGCCCAGGCCGGCCCCGATGCCGAGCAGCACACCCTTTAGGGGGAGGCGCAGGGAGAGACTGTGGCCGTTCCGCGAGCGGCTGAGGATCGAGATGGCGATACCGGTCAGGGTGACGGCCATGGCCAGCCAGGACTTCCAGGAAAGCGTCTCGCCGAGCATGGCCCAGCCGGCGATGGCGGCAAACGGGGGCGCGAGCGTCATGAAGAGCTGCCCGAAACGTGCGCCGATCACGACGTAGGCGTTGAACAGGCAGAAATCACCGAACACATAGCCCACCAGCGCCGACAGGCCCATCCAGAGCCAGGTGGCGCCGTCTGCGAAGGCGGGATACGGGTGACCGATGACGATCCAGAGCAATCCTGCGAGCAGGATGGCCGACAGGGCCATGCGGAACAGGTTGGTGCTCATGGCACCGATCCGGTGGCTCGCCTGATCGGCGAACAGGGCGGTCGCCGTCCACATGACGGCAACGACCAGCGAAATGATCTCTCCGAGATATTGCATACAATACTGACGAACCGGGCGGCAAAAATACAAATAAAAACGTTATATTTGTCAGATAGACGGATAATACTGAAACCATTTTTTCTCCAATGAAACTGTTATTCCTATGAGATACTTTTTCCTTTTGATTTCTTCCCTGTTTCTGCTGGCTGCGTGCAGCGGTCCCGTCAGCAAGCGGGGCGATGCCGTGACCGTGGAGGTCCCGCAGTTATATGACGGCAAGCCGGGCCGGGTCCGGCTGCAATGGGCGGACGAAAATATCGTCCGCGTGTCCGCGACCCCGGAGCGGAAATTCTCCGGGCGTCCGAGCCTGATGGTGGTGCCGCAGGCGGGTTACCGGGATTTCCGCGTGTCGGAGACGGACGCCGCCGTGATGGCGGAGAGCCCGTCCCTGCGCGTCGAGGTGGACAAGTCCACGGGCGCAGTCCGTTTCCTGGACGCTTCCGGACGCGAACTCCTTTCGGAACTGGAGGGGGGAGGCAAGACCTTCACGCCGATCGAGGTGGAAGGACGGCGGGAATACTCCGTCCGTCAGGTCTTCGATTCTCCGGACGACGAAGCCTTCTATGGCCTGGGGCAGCAGCAGTCGCTGGAATTCAACCACAAGGGGCTCGACGAGGAACTTTTCCAATACAATACCAAGATTTCCGTCCCGTTCGTGTGGAGCACGCGCGGCTACGGCCTGCTGTGGGACAGCAATTCCCTGAGCCGCTGGGGCAATCCCGAACCGTACCGCCAGCTGCACCGCGTCTTCAAGCTCTATGACAGGGATGGCGTGGAAGGGGCCTTGACGGGGACGTACAGGCCCCAGCGCGGCGAGCCGCTCGTCCAGCGCGAGGACTCGCTCTTCTACGAGAACGAACAGATGGTTCAGCTCCTTCCGAAAATGCGCCTGAAAGGCGCCGATGTCGATTATGAGGGCTTCCTGGAGGCTTCAGAGACAGGCGAATACTGTTTCATCCTCTATTATGCCGGCTACCAGCGCGTCTGGATCGGCGGGGAGGAGGTCGTCACCGAGCGCTGGCGTCCGGCGTGGAATCCGAATTCCTACAAATTCTCCGTCCGCCTGGAGGCCGGGGAGAAGACCCCGATCCGCGTGTCGTGGCGTCCGGACGGCGACGTATCGTACATGGGCCTGCGCGTAGCGGATCTCCGTTCGCCGGAAGAGCGGGGACAGCTCTCGCTGTGGTCGGAGATGAACCCGGAGATCGATTATTACTTCATTTCCGGAGAGAATGCCGACAGCGTGATCGCCGGCTACCGCCGGCTCACGGGCAAGGCACAGGTGATGCCGCGCTGGGCGATGGGCTTCTGGCAGAGCCGCGAACGCTACACCACGCAGGACGAACTGGTGGGCACGCTTGCCGAGTTCCGCCGCCGCGGGATTCCGGTGGACAATATCGTCCAGGACTGGCAGTACTGGCTGCCCGACCAGTGGGGGAGCCACGAATTCGATGCGGAACGCTACCCCGATCCGGAAAAGATGCTGGATGACGTGCATGCCATGCACGGCCGCTTCATGATCAGCGTGTGGCCGAAGTTCTATACCAACACGGACAACTATCAGGAACTCAAGGCAGCCGGCTATGCCTATACGCACGCCGAAGACGACGGCCTCAAGGACTGGCTGGGCCACTACCAGACCTTCTATGACGCTTATGCCGAGGGGGGACGCAAGATGTTCTGGCGGCAGATGGACGAGAATCTCTATACCCGCTTCGGCCGCAAGATCGACGCCTGGTGGATGGACGCCAGCGAACCCAACCTGCGGGACTGCCTGCCCTGGGACTATTTCAAGTGGCTGCTGACCCCCACGGCGCTGGGGCCCTCGACGGAGTACTTCAACGCCTATGCGCTCGTGAATGCGCAGGCCATCTACGAGGGCCAGCGCGGCGTGGACCCGGACAAACGGGTGTTCCTGCTCACGCGCAACGGTTTCGCCGGCCTGCAGCGCTATTCGACGGCCAGCTGGAGCGGCGATATCGGCACCAGCTGGCTGGACATGCACGCCCAGATGGCCGCCGGACTCAACTATTCGATGAGCGGTATCCCGTTCTGGGGCATGGACATCGGCGGATTCTGCGTGGAGGATCGTTTCTCCGCTGCGCAGCGGGTGTTTGATGCGACCGGCAAGGAGACGCCGGATCTGAAGGAATGGCGCGAACTGCAGACGCGCTGGCACCAGTTCGGCACCTTCGTGCCGCTGTTCCGCACGCATGGCCAGTGGCCGACCCGCGAACTCTGGAACATCGCTCCGGAAGGCACCGAGAGCTATGAAAGCATCCTGTATTACATGAAGCTCCGCTATCGTCTGATGCCGTATCTGTACTCGCTCGCCGGTGCCATCCACTTCGAGGATGCGACCATCCTGCGCGGCCTCCCGATGGACTTCCCGGGTGATCCGGCCGTGCGGGAGATCGACGACCAGTGGCTCTTCGGGCCGGCGATCATGCCGGCGCCGGTCTATGAATACGGCGCCCGCAGCCGCCGGGTGCATTTCCCTGCGGAGAGCGACTGGTATGATTTCTATGACGGGCGCCTGATCCGGGGCGGCCAGGACCTGGAGGTCCCGGCGCCGTACGGACGCATGCCGCTGTATGTGCGCGCCGGCTCCATCGTGCCGGCCGGACCGGATATGCAGTGGTCGGACGAGAAAGCGGCCGATCCGGTCCGCCTCTTCGTGTATGCCGGCGCGGACGGGCAGTTCACCCTCTACGAGGATGAAAATGTCAATTACAATTATGAGAAAGGCGCCTATGCAATGATTCCGATGCACTACGACGATTCGACCCGGACGCTGCGGATCGGGGCGAGGGAAGGATCTTTCCCCGGCATGCTGACCGAGCGCACTTTCATCGTCGTGCCGGTGGATGCGTCGCATCCCGCAGCCTGTGCGACGGATGCCTCGGGCATCGAGCTCCGCTACACGGGAGAAGCGTTGGTTGTTAATTTGTAAATATTTAGATATGAGACGATTGATTATTGCTTCGTTGGCGGCTCTGGCTGTGCTTGTCTCCTGTCGGGAACAAGTTGCTTCCACGCCGGCCATCCCGCGGGATGCAGACCTTGAAGCGCGCGTGGAGAAGGTCCTGCGCGGGATGAGCCTTGAGGAGAAGGCGGGCCAGATGGTCCAGCTGACCATTATGACGCTCGAGGACGACACCCACGAGGCGCTGGATCCCGCCAAGCTCGAGTTGATCTTGGGCAAGTACAAGGTGGGTTCCATCCTCAACGTGATGAACGACCGGGCGCATTCCCGCGAACAGACGGCGGAGATGGTCCGCCAGATCCAGGAAAAGTCGATGGAACTCATCGGGATCCCCTGCATTTACGGCCTGGACATGATCCACGGGGCAAGTTACCTCACCGACGGGACCTTTTTCCCGCAGGAGATCAACCTGGCCGCCACCTTCAACCGTAGGTATGCGGCGCAGATGGGGGAGGCGATGGCCTATGAGACCCGTGCCGCCATGGTGCCGTGGGTGTTCTCTCCGGTGATGGATCTCGGACGCGACGTTCGCTGGTCCCGCCTGTGGGAGAGCTGGGGGGAAGATCCCTACCTGGCTTCCGAGATGGCCGTCGCGGAGACGAAGGCCCTGCAGGGTGCCGATCCGAACCACGTGGACCTGGAGCATGTCGCGGTCAGCGTCAAACATTATATAGCATACGGGGCCCCGCACAGCGGCAAGGACCGCACGCCCGCCTATGTGCCCGAGAATGACTTGCGCGAGCGGTATTTCCGCCCGTTCAAGGAGTGCTTCGAGGCCGGCGCGCTGACGGCGATGATCAACTCCGCTTCGGTCAACGGGGTGCCCACCCATGCCAACCGGACGCTGCTGACCGGCTGGGTCAAGGAGGATCTCGACTGGGATGGAATGATGGTCACCGACTGGGCGGATATCGACAATCTCTATACCCGCGACCACGTGGCCGCGGACAAGAAAGAGGCGATCGCGCTCGGTATCAACGCCGGCATCGACATGATCATGGATCCCTACGATCCCGAATGCTGCACGCAGCTTTGCGAGGCGGTGCAGGAGGGCCTGATCCCGATGTCACGCATCGACGACGCCGTACGCCGCATCCTGCGGCTCAAATTCCGTCTCGGCCTGTTCGACAACCCGACCTGGGATGTCGGCGGCTATGAGCGCTTCGGCTCCGACGAGTTCCAATCGCACTCCCGTTCGGCTGCCGTGGAGTCCGTGATCCTGCTCAAGAACGAGGGGGATCTCCTGCCGGTCGCTCCCGGAAAACGCATCCTTATCACGGGTCCGAACGCCAACTCCATCCGTACGCTCAACGGCGGCTGGTCCTATACCTGGCAGGGATTCGGCGCCGATCTTTACGCCCCGGAATGCAATACCATCCTGGAGGCGCTCCAGCAGCGCTATGGCCGCGCGAACGTGATCTATGAGCCCGGGGTGACCTATCAGGACATCCCGATGGCCTGGGAGCTGGAGAACGCTCCGCAGATCGAAAGGGCGGTCGCGGCCGCCCGCCGCGCCGATGTGATCGTGTGCTGCGTCGGAGAGAATTCCTATTGCGAGACGCCCGGCAACATGAATGACCTCAACCTTTCCGCCAACCAGAAGGATCTGGTCCGCGCCCTCGCAAAGACCGGCA
Organism: Bacteroidales bacterium; assembly: GCA_012744435.1. GTDB lineage: Bacteria > Bacteroidota > Bacteroidia > Bacteroidales > UBA932 > Cryptobacteroides. The sequence continues at coordinate 13,197 of JAAYCA010000019.1, read as the reverse complement.
AGCCCGTCGTCCTGGTACTGAATGAGGGCCGCCCGCGCATCATCGGTGACATCGAGCCGCTTGCCAGCGCCGTGGTGGGCCTGTTCCTGCCCGGCAATTACGGCGGCGACGCCCTGGCATCGCTGCTTGCCGGCGACGAGAACTTCTCGGGCAAGCTGCCGTTCACCTATTCCAAGCATATCAATTCGCTGCACACCTACGACTACAAAGTCTCCGAGCACCGCGAAGTGATGGAAGGGTCCTACAACTACGACGCCGTGATGGATGTCCAGTGGCCGTTCGGCTTCGGCCTGAGCTACACGACATTCGCTTATAGCAACCTGCACGTCGTTCCGGGCCCCGGACAGGAATCCCCGGCCACTTTCCGTTCCGGAGACGTGCTGCGTTTCAGCGTGGACGTGACCAACACCGGAAACCGCGCCGGCAAGGAGGCGGTGCTGCTTTATTCGAGCGACATTGTCGCCAGCATCATCCCGGACGTGAAGCGTCTGCGTGCCTTCGAAAAGATCAGTCTGGAACCCGGCGAGACGAAGACGGTGGAGTTGAGCGTCCCGGCCGACGAGCTTTCATTTGTCGGCGCCGACAACCGCTGGCGCCTGGAGGAAGGCGATTTCCGGATCTCCTGCGGCGGGCTAGGCGTGATGGTCCATTGCGCGCAAACCCGGGTTTGGGACAGTCCGAACCGCTAGGTATTTGTTTTTATTGTTTTTTTATTATATTCACGGCAGATAAATCTTTATTTGCCGTGAAATCTTTAAAATACTCTCTGACCCTTTTGTGCCTGTCCGTTTGCTGTCTGGCCTTTGGTCAGGCCGACTCGCTCAGGTACGTCGTTCGTGGCTCCGTAACCGATGCCGGCAACGGCAAGCCCCTCTCCTATGTTTCCGTGACCCTGCCGGGGACGAACTACGCCACTGTCACGAACCAGGACGGTACGTTCGTCATCAAGTCGGATACGGAACCCCATTTCGTCGCTTTCTCGCTGCTGGGCTACAAGGTCTCCACCGTTCCGGCAGACCGCGAGAAGGACATGCGCGTGGCGCTGAGCCGGGGAGCGTTTACCCTCGATCCCGCCACCATCCTCACGGGCGATCCGCTTTCGATCCTGCGGGAGGCCATTTACAGGATCCAGGACAACGGTCCCGCCGAGCCTGAACTCTTCGACTGCTTCTACCGCGAGACGGCCCAGAAGCGCCAGCGTTTCATCTATATTTCCGAAGCGGTCACGAAGCTGTACAAGACCTCCTTCCGGCCGAATATCGGCTTTGACCGCACTGCGGTCGAGAAAAGCCGCCTGCTGACCAGCCCCCGGAAGTCCGACACCCTGGCCATCAAGGTGATGGGCGGGCCGACGCAGGCCGTGGATCTCGACATCGTGAAGAACCGTATGCTGGTGCTCAGCGAGCCGGAGCTGGAGAATTACCGTTTCGAGCTGCAGGAACCGGTGATGGTTGACGACCGCCGCCAGATCGTCATCGGGCTGAGCCCGGCGCGGCAGCTCGAGTATGCCCTCCATTCGGGTCGGATCTATATCGACCAGGAGACGCTTGCGTTTACCCGGATCGAACTGTCCCTGGACATGTCGGATCCGGAGAAGGCCACGCGCGTGATGCTGGTCCGCAAGCCGTCCGACATCCGATTCAAGCCCAAGGAGATGACGCTGCTGCTCAATTACAAGCAGGAGGAAGGGAAAAATCGACTGAGCTATGTCCGTACGGTTTTCCGTTTCGACTGCGATGCCCGCAAGCGTCTATGGCGCACGGAATTCACCGCGATGTCGGAGATGGTCGTGACCAATCGCTACAACGGCGCTGCCGTGGCCCCGATCACGCGTTCGGAGAGCTTCCGCAGCAACGAGGTCCTGGCCGACAAGACGCAGTTGTATGCCGATCCCGACTTCTGGAAGGACTACAATATCATTGAGCCGACCGAAAGCTTGGAGAACGCGATCGACCGGCTCAGGAAATAGGGTTTCTGTATTTTACTCCTGGGATCTTCTCCAGGCGAAGTACTCGTCAAGTACCCACATGGCATCCTCGGAAGCGACCGGGGCGGGATGCGGGCCTGCACCTGTCAGGACCATGACCTGGGAGTTTTCGTTCTTGAACAGCGGCCAGGCCGGGAGTTCGGGGTCGTCGCCCTTTCCGTTGGGATCGCAGTACTTGGCGAAATTCGTCCAGTATTTGAGCATGTATTCCGCCAGCGCCTGATCGGTAGGGTTCCGGCTTCCGTTGGGCCGCAGGCTCTGGAAGACGAAATCCACATCCTGTCCGTGAGGTGAGCTGTGGCCGTATCTGCGGTCTCCTTCCGGATACATCGGATCCTGGTCGAAGTAGTACATGTAGACCGGTTGCCTGCCCGTTTCGTTCTGCAGGCGTCCCCAGACCCAGGTGCCCCAGCCGAAAGCGGAGTCGCGGCCCAGGTCGCGGGCGGTCTTGCCCACCTTGCCGTCCTTGTCCAGCGGATAGACCGCAAGGAGCCTGTCCGCGAAATCTTCATAGCGTTCGCGGGTAGCCGCGACGTGTTCCTTCGGGTCTTCGGTGAAGCCGAAACTGTCGCCTTCGTCGGCGTTGTAGCCGATCAGCAGGGCCACGTCGTTGTAATTGCCCGCCTGGTACATCTTGTACTGGTCGTCCGGGATCACGTAGCCATCCACGATCGGCCAGGCGCCGCCGGTGACCAGCGTTTGCTTGTTCAGTTCCGTGGGATCCAGGGCGCGGAGCGCTTCGGTTGTCGTAGCGCCCAGGGCGTTGCCGTATTCAAGGCCTTCCTGCTCGCAGGTGGTCAGCGTCTGCATGTTCTCACCCGGATAGGATTTCGGGAGGACGGGACCGAAGGAGCTGCCGCTCTGGGAGATGGCGCCGCGGAAGAGGCCCTTGCAGAGCGGGGAGGCGCAGAGCATGCTCACGGAGATACCGCCGGCGGACTCGCCGAAGATGGTCACCTTGGCGGGGTCTCCGCCGAAGGCGGCGATATTGTCATGGACCCATTGCAGGGCGGCCACCTGGTCCAGGATGCCGTAGTTGCCGGAGACGTGCTGGGGGTTCTCGGCGCTGAGGGCCGGATGGGCGAAGTAGCCGAGCTTGCCGACGCGATAGTTGATCGTGACCAGGATCACGCCTTCGCGGGCAATGGGGGCGCCGTCATACATGGAAGACGATCCCATGGAAAAGCCGCCGCCGTAGATCCATACCATGACCGGGAGCTTGTCCTTGGGGGACTTGGCGGGGGTCCAGAGGTTCAGGTAGAGGCAGTCCTCGCTTGCGTCGCGGGGGAAGCCCATGTTGGAGATGGGGCTGGGGCCGAACTTGTCGGCCTGGAGGACACCCTCCCAGGGAATCACGGGCTGGGGGGCTTTCCAACGGAGCTCGCCGACGGGCGGAGCCGCGAACGGAATGCCTTTGAAGATCATCATGTCTTCTTCGACGACGCCCTGGACCAGACCGCCGGTGACCTTCACGAGGCCGGGGGTCTTGGGTTGGCTGTTGCAGGCCCACAGGGCCAGCGCTGCCAGGCAGATGGTAAGGATTTTTTTCATATGAGATCGGTTGAATGGGGTTTCCACGCAAATTTAGGCAATAGAATCCCGGCTTTCTTTCATTTTTTCGCCGTATAGTTATACAATTGTTTCTTCCATCGGGTCCGTGAGATCCCCGTACATCTCCGGCTGTTCGGCAATGTGGCGGCCGGCCGTGTCATCGATGACTTCGCCAAAACCGGTCAGGGCGGCGAAGGGGGCGAACTGGGCTGCCCGGTCGCCGATGGGCATGCGGGGGTGGCGCCTGGGGTCCGGATCCGGATGAGGCAGGCCGATGATGTCGTCGTAGCGGTGTTCGAAATCGTTCATGCCTTGTGTCCTCCGATCTGTCTGTTGCGGTCGCGTCCGGTGGCGCCTTCTTCGAAATTGGTACCCGTGAGAATGGCGTTGGCGCCGAATTTCCGTTTGATGGCGAGGATGGCCTCCTGGCGGCTTCGCTCCCGGTCGTCTTCTTCGGCCGCTTCCTCGAAGAGGTCCAGCTGTACGGCCTCGACCTTCGATTCATCCACGAGGTGCGCCGCCACCACGTACATCCGCCGGACGAGCAGCGCCGGATCCACGATGCGGTCGAAGAGATCCAGCACCGCCTCGGAAATGATCCGCGTGGAAGACGTCTGGCGGGGGAGTCTGACGGATCCGTGGGCGGGCTTCGGGACAGGACGGCCGTACCAGTCCGTGGCCGTGGGGCCGTCGTAGCGTTCGCGGCGTTCGGGTTCCGTGAGGCTGGAAACGTCGTAACCGACGCTCAGGACCATCTGGTCCGTGACGAGGCCTTTGTCCACCAGGCTCAGGACCAGGTGGTCCGTCATCTCATGGATGACGACCCGTGCCTTCTCGAAGGTGTATGGCTGGGAAAGGACCTGGCCGTTCTGCAGGCTGTTGGTCGCGGGACGGTAGGCCCTGATGTCGGCCATGGTGCAGGGCTCCCAGCCCCAGGCATGGTCGATCAGCAGCTCGGCGTTCACGCCGAACAATTTGTACAGCAGTTCGGCGTTCTGCCGCTCGTAGGGCTTGCCGATGGAGCATCGCGCCACGTCCCCCAGGGTGTAAAGCCCGTTGGACTCGAGTTTGGCGGCGATTCCGCGCCCGATGCGCCAGAAGTCCGTGAGCGGCCGGTGCGTCCAGTATTTGCGGCGGTAGCTCATCTCGTCCAGTTCGGCGACGCGTACCCCGTCCGCATCGGCGGGGCTGTGCTTGGCTTCGATGTCCATCGCGATCTTGCACAGATAGAGGTTGGGACCGATGCCCGCCGTGGCGGTGATGCCGGTCTCGGCGAGCACTTCGCGGATGAGCTTGCGCGTGAAGTCATGGGCCGTCAGCCGATAGGCCTTGAGATAGTCGGTGGCATCGATGAAGACCTCGTCGATGGAATAGACCTGGATGTCTTCAGGCGAGACGTAGCGCAGGTAGATGCTGTAGATCTGGGAGCTGATCTCCATGTAGCGGGCCATCCGCGGCGGGGCCACGACATAGTCCAGCTCCAGGGAGGGGTCGCGCTGCAGCTCCGAGTGAATGTGGCTCTTCCCGCGGAAACGCCGTCCCGGCGCATGCTCCCGCCGTTCGGCATTGATGCGGCGGACCGCCTGTACGACCTCGAACAGCCGTGCCCTTCCGGAGATCCCGTAGCTTTTGAGGGAAGGGGAGACCGCCAGACAGATGGTCTTTTCCGTGCGCGTCGGATCCGCCACGACGAGGTGGGTGTCGAGCGGGTCCAGGCCCATCTCCACGCATTCGGCGGAGGCGTAGAAGGATTTCAGGTCGATGGCGATGTAGGTGCGGGATTTCACAAGGGAAAGTTAGCAATAATATTTTGTATATTTGTTGAAAATCCCCTTATCTTCCATGTCTGCTGTTTCTGCCGTTGCCGTGCGTTGCCTGTTCTTTGTGTCCCTTCTGTCGCTTGCCGGCTGTCGCCAGCGCGGCGCCGGGACGGCCGGTCTGGCCCTACCCGGAGCGACGGCCTCGGAAGTGGATGTGGAAGTCGCAGAGGCCCCTTTTGAACCCGTGTTCAGTGCGGAAGCGATCCCCCCGGAGGTGGAAGCGCGCATGCGCGGGAAAACCTATCCGGAGGGGGCTTCGACCAGCCTGTCGGAACTGCGATACCTGCGGCTTTCGTACGTGGATTTCGACGGATTGCCCCGGACGGGGGAGATGGTCTGCAATGCCGCCATCGCCGATGACCTGCTGGAGATCTTTCAGGCGCTCTATGAGGCGAAATACCCGATTTGCAGCATCCGGCTGGTGGATGATTTCGGCGGGTCCGACGACGAATCGATGCGGGCGGACAACACGTCCTGCTTCAATTTCCGGACGGTGCCGGGAACGAACCGCCTCTCGCGTCACGCACTCGGCATGGCCGTGGATGTGAATCCCCTGGAGAATCCCTACATCAACCGCCGCGGCATGGTCATGCCGGCGGAGGGACAGCCTTACGTGGACCGGAGCCAGGACTTTCCGCACAAGATCGACCGCGATGACCTCTGCTTCCGGCTCTTCCTCGAGCACGGATTCAGCTGGGGAGGGAACTGGCCCGCCGGGAAGGATTACCAGCATTTTGAGAAACGTTGAAACGATAGTTGAAGCTCTTGATGCAAAAGGTGCATGAATGCGCCCTTTTTTGTCCTATCTTTGGGAAAATCCATCCATTTCCATATGAAAAAAATCGCCTTTCTGATCCTTCCCCTGCTGCTGGCGGCCTGTGCCCGCACCTCCGATGCCGGTCTCGAGCTCAATGACCTGGAGTATTTCGAGCGGCGCGGCGTGAACGTCCTCGTGTACAGCAACACCTTCTCCGGGGGCTTCAACGACGAGAAGAACTCCGGTATCGAGATTATCCACCACGGCGTCCGTACCGTACAGGGCGGCGCCGTCCGCCTCGTCAACACCCCGGAGCAGTGGGACCTGGTCCCGGAGACGAGCTTCCGCAACGTGGACGCCGAGGCGGGCACGATCGAAGTCGGCCTCCGTTATCCGGATTATGATTTCGATTCCCGGGTGGTCGTCACCGCCGAGGGAAAAGCCGTGCGGATCGACGTCTGGCTGGACAAGCCGCTGCCGGCGGAGCTGGAAGGCGACGCCGGCCTGAACCTCGAGTTCCTGCCGTCGCAGTATTGGAACAAGGCTTACCTGATGGATGGCAAGGCGAACCGTTTCCCGCGCTATGCGGCGAGTCCCACGGTGACGCGTCCCAACGACGAGAAAGTCAAGCAGTTCAAGGGCTACCGGACCTATGATGACCGGGGTACCGGCCGTTTTGTGGATCCGCTGCCGATCGCGGTCGGCCACAGTCTCGTGGCGGCGCCCGATGCTCCCGGGCGCATGATCAAGGTGCATTCCGAGGACGCCGAGCTGATGCTGTATGATGGTCGCCTGCTGGCCCAGAACGGCTGGTATGTGCTGCGCAGTCTGCTGCCCGCCGGCAAGACCGGCAAGGTCCTGAGCTGGACCGTGGAGCCGAATTCGGTTGCCGGCTGGGTGCGTGAACCCAATGTGGGCTTCTCCCAGGTAGGCTACCTGCCGGAACAGCCGAAGGTCGCCGTTATCGAGCTGGACAAGATGGACAAGCCGCGCGCCAGCGCGGAAGTTTGGCGCGTGGGCGCCGACGGGACGGAGGCCCGCGTCTTTTCCGGACCGGTGCGCTCCTGGGGCGACTATTATAAGTACCACTACGCCAGATTCGATTTTTCTTCCATGCAGGAGCCGGGGGTGTACTTCCTCCGCTACGGTAGGGTGCAGACCGACAATTTCATCATCGGAGAAGATGTGCTGGACCGGATCACCGACGCCACGAGCGACGTCTGGATCCCCATCCACATGAACCACATGATGGTCAACGAAGGGTACCGGGTATGGCACGGCGAACCCTTCAAGGAAGGCTACCTGCAGGCACCGGCCAACACCGACCATTTCGACCTGCACGGCCAGGGCCCCATCGACACGAAGTATAAGGCATTGCAGCTGATCCCCGGCCTGAATGTCGGCGGCTTCTTCGATGCCGGCGATTTCGACATCGAGACCGGCTCCAACATCAGCGTGGTGCAAAACCTCGTCTCAGCCTGGGAGCGCTTCAAGCCGATGCGCGACCAGACCTTTGTCAGCGAAGAGCAGCGCTACGTGGACCTGCACCGTCCGGACGGCATTCCCGACGTGCTGCAGTACATCGAGCACGGCACCCTGAATCTGGTCGCCCAGGCCGAGAACATCGGGCACATGGCCCAGACCCTGTCGAATTCCGTCCTGGACAATTACCACCATCTCGGCGACGCGGCTGCGATCACCGACGGACTCCACTACGACCCGCGCCTGAAACCGTATGAGAAATCGGCGGACGGCAAGTCCAGCGGTACCCCGGACGACATGTGGGCGTTTACGACCCGCAACCCCTTCCTGGATCTCCAGGCTGCGACGATGTTCGCGGCGGCCAGCCGTGCCCTGACGGGCTATAACGACGACCTTGCCCGGCGCGCCCTGACCCAGTCCAAGCGCCTGATGAGGGAGGGAACCGAGTTGATGCAGCGCAGTCCCATGGGAGGCGGCAACCGCGGCCGTGTCGGCTTCGGCAACATGTCCACCAACTTGCAGCTGTACGTCTCGACCGGGGAGCAGCACTATCTGGACGATTTCCAGGAGCAGATCTGGCCGGCCCTGGACCGAAACGTCCAGTCGGCCATCCAGCCGGCCCTGGACGCCATCCCGCACCTGGATGCAGCTTACAGGGAACGCCTGGTCCCGTATGTGCAGCAGTACAAGGAATATCTGGACGGCATGGAGGAAGACAATCCTTATGGCGTGCCGATCGGACTGGGCAACTGGGCGTCCAGCGGCAGCGTGGTCAGTTTCGGCACCACGGCGGCGTTTGCCAGCAAGTATTTCCCCGAGATTGTCGGACCGGAGTACGCCCTGAAGGCAGCGGGCTATCTGTTCGGATGCCATCCGTACCACAACTACTCGCTGGTGGCCGCCGTCGGCGCCACCCGGCCCAAGGAAGTGTTCTACGGCAACAACCGCGCGGACTTCTCCTTCATTCCCGGCAACGTGGCTCCCGGCGTGCTGTTCCGGATTCCGGACCACTTCGAGAACTACGACGACTGGCCGTTCCTCTGGGGTCAGAACGAAGGCACGATCGCCGGAAATACTTCCTACCTGATTTTCGGCGCTGCGCTGCAGAATCTGGTACGCTAGCTCAGAGCTCCTCTTCGACGCAGGTCTTGGGATCCTTCATCTTGCGGACAGGGTCGCAGGTGAGCTCGATCCCCAGCTTCTTGAACGTCTTGCAGTCCACCTCGCTCAGCATGACGGTGGAGTGCACCTGGGCCCCTTTGAGCTTGGGCAGCTGGTCGAGCGCCAGCTTGCAGTTTTCGTCCAGCAGGCTCATCATGGAGATCGTGACCAGGACTTCGTCCGTGTGCAGACGCGGGTTGTGTCCGTGCAGGTAAGTGACCTTGGTCTTCTGGATCGGAGCGATCATGGTTTTGGGAATCAGCTTGACGTTGTGAGGGATGCCTGCCAGATGCTTGACCGCGTTGAGCAGAAGCGCCGCACTGGGGCCGAGCAGGGGAGAGGTTTCCGCCGTCAGGATGGTCCCGTCCTCCAGCTCGATGGCTGCCGTGGCGCCGCCGGCTTTCTCCAGGCGTTCGTGGGCCGCCACCGTGGTCTTGCGGTCGGCCGTGGTGATCTTGGCTTTCTTCATCAGCAGGGCAATCTTGTTCACCTCCGATTCCGTGGCCTTGCCATCGGCGAATTTGCACAGGGCGGAGTAATAGCGGCGGATGATTTCCTGCCGGGCGGCCTCGCAGCACACGTCGTCGTCGCAGATGCAGGACCCGATCATGTTGACGCCCATGTCGGTCGGGGATTTGTACGGAGAGGCGCCGTAGATGTCGTCGAACAGGGCGTTCATGACCGGGAATATCTCCACGTCACGGTTGTAGTTGACCGCGGTCTCGCCATAGGAGTCCAGGTGGAAGGGATCGATCATGTTGACGTCCTCCAGATCGGCCGTCGCGGCTTCATATGCGACGTTGACCGGGTGGTTCAGCGGGAGGCTCCAGACGGGGAAGGTCTCGAATTTGGCGTAGCCGGCCTTGATGCCGCGCTTGTTTTCCTGATAGAGCTGGCTCAGGCAGACGGCCATCTTGCCGCTGCCGGGACCGGGTGCCGTCACGACGATCAGCGGCCGGGTCGTCTGCACGTAGTCGTTCTTGCCGAATCCTTCGTCGGAGTCGATCAGGGCCACGTTGTTGGGATAGCCTGCGATGGTGTGGTGGTAATAGACCCGGATATCCATGCGCTCCAGTCGCTTGCGGTAGGCGTCCGCGCTGGCCTGGCCGTTGTAGTGCGTGACGACGACGCTGTTGACACTGAAGCCGCGGTCCATGAATTCGTCACGGAGGCGCAGCACGTCCACGTCGTAGGTGATACCCAGGTCGTTGCGGATCTTGTTCTTTTCGATGTCCACCGCGCTGATCACGATGACGATCTCCAGGTCGTCCTTCAGCTGCATCAGCATCTTGAACTTGCTGTCCGGCTCGAATCCCGGCAGCACACGGCTGGCATGATAGTCGTCAAAGAGCTTGCCGCCAAACTCCATGTAAAGCTTGTCGCCGAATTTGGCGATGCGTTCCTTGATGTGTTCCGATTGGATCTTGAGATACTTCCCGTTGTCGAACCCGTATTGCATAAGAATCGATATAGTTGAATACGGGTTACAAAAATACATATTTTTACCTGTAAAAAGCAAATCCGGCCCGGAATCCGGGCCGAAAGTTATCAACAATGTCAGGAAGACAGGATGATTGCAGGAGATATCTTCAGTTTCTGATAGATTTTTTTCGCGGTTTTCAGGGTAGGTTCCGCGCGCCCCGTGAAATAGTCATTTACCCTGGAAGGACTGACTTCCAGCAATTTGGCAAGGTCTTTCTGATTGAGCCCGAGCTCGTGCATCCTGAGCTTGAGGACCTCTTTCAGGCTGGGTTCACCGATGTCGAAGACTTCTTCGGAATAGTCTGCGACCAGGTTTGAAAGCAGCTCGAGTTCAATACTTGCGGGGTCGTTCCTGGGGGTATTGTCGTTTACAAAGGGCAGAAGTTGCTCTACCCTTTGTATGGCCCATTCGTATTGCTCTTTTGTGGTAATCCGGGTCATTCGCTAATCTCCATCCGTTTTGCGAGATAGAGTTCTCCGAGTTTATCCCATTTCTCACTGGACCTTGCGGCGTAGAAACGCTTGCCGTCGAGCTTGTTGACCAGGAGGTTCTCTTCCGTCTTGAGGGAGTCGGGCACGTGGCAGTAGGCGAAGATGATGTTCTCGAGCAGCGCGGAGCGCAGGTCGGGGTAGTCTTCGATGGCTTTCGTGCAGGCAGCGAGGTCTGCGGCCATGTTGAGCTGGTCATAGCTTGAGGACATTTCCACAAGTTGCTTGAAGGTGTCTTCCGCGAGTTGCTCGCGTCCGGGTGCATAGCGTGCGGCAAACTTGTCTTGCGCGAAGGCGGATCCGGCCAGGAGGACAAGGAAAACAAAGAGCGTGGCGGTTTTTTTGAGCATGGCTGTAATTATTTATGGTTTAGTTTTATGCCGTGGTGGTCCCGAGGGATCGGATGTTGATGAGCTGGATCGTGAAGTTGATGACGGCGATGAGCCGGCAGCGGTCGCCGAGGAGCTTGAAGATGTATTGCTGGTCTCCCATGCTGCTGACGTCTGTGAAGCTGTCTTTCACATCCTCGAAGCAGGTCCATTGGCTTTTCTTGGCCACAGACGCCCACTCCTGGAGAGCGGTTTTCGTCTCCGGATGATCACAGATAAACTCCATCAGCGGTTGTTCGGTAAAAATTCGCACAGGCCAAATGTAAGAAGAAAAATTTGAATTACAAAATTTCCTTTTGAAAAACAAGATTTTTCCGGCATGAAACAACAAAACACCACATCCTCCCTTGCGAGGAGGATGCGTTCATGTCCTGGGTTCAACCTGGACTTACTTACCGTATTTCTTCAATGGGAAGAATTTGGAAACCCGGCTGCAGTAGTCGCGATAGCCGGGATACTTCCCGGAGCTGATCTCCTCGGCCAGGGCTGAACTGCCAAGGAACAGCACGATCAGCAGGAGCGCCCCGATGATGCTCCAGTTGAACAGGCCGGTGCCGGCACCGATGGAAAAGACATAAAAGGCCACCCAGATGCCCTGCTCGGCAAAATAATTGGGATGGCGGCTGCGGCTCCACAAGCCGATGGTATTGAATCCCTTGTTGAACGGTGCGGGGAGCTCTTCCAGCTTCCGGCCGGCAGCGAGCATTTCATGTTTTCGGGTCTGGAAGACCCACTGCTGCTCATCCGCAATTGTTTCGAGGAGGATGAAGCCGAACATGCCGGCCGCCGCCAGGGCGTCCACCCAGCCGAAGGGCCTTGCGGCATTCATCGAGACCAGTGCCGGGAATGTGATCATCAGCACCAGTGCATTCTGGTAGATGGAGATGAACAAAAGGTCGAAAAGCATCCACGCCCAGCGTTTGCGGAAAGCGGGACCGGAGCGGACGACGCCCCAGCGGTAGTCTTCCTCGCCTTCCCAGAACTTGAGCCGGTAGGCCCCTTTGCGGGCGAAGTTGAAGGTGAGCCGCACCCCCCACAGGGTGGCAAGGACCGCCATGACGACCAGCCGGGTGCTCATGCCTCCCCGGGCTGCGATGATCCACGCATAGGCGATGGGAAGCAGGCTCCAGAGCTTGTCCATCTGGCTGTTGTTGCCGGTGAGTTCGCCCACGACGAAGCAGTAAACGGCGCTGCAGGCGGCGATGATGCCCAAGGTTTTCAGTACGTCCAGCTGCACGGCGTCCAGCGCGGGTCCCACGAAAATGTAGAGGAGGGGACAAACGATGATGGACAGACCGATCAGCGTGCCCATCAGGGGGATGTTCATCTTCATGCTAAAAAGTTGTATCTTTACGGATACAAAGATACACAACGGCAGGAATCAATGCAAACGGTAACCATTCTTTCTGACAACCGGACGTTGGATCCGGAAAGATTCCGGATGGAACATGGCCTGTCGGTCCTGCTTCAATCCGGGACCCTGGAAATCCTGCTTGACACGGGTGCATCCGATCTTTTCGTCCGCCATGCAGAAAAGTTGGACCTGGATCTTTCCGGGGTTGATTATGTCTTCCTTTCGCACGGCCATGCGGATCATGCCGGAGGACTTCGGACATTCCTGGAGCTGAACCGAAAAGCCCGGGTGCTGGTGTCTCGGGAGGCTGTCGGCGGACAGTTCTTCTCTACACGGGGTGGGATGCATGACATTACGGCGTCCTGGCCCCTGGATTTGATGAAAGGACGCATGGTGCCGACAGAAGGATCACCGGAGATTGCCGGAGGCATCCATGTCATCACCCGGATCCCTCATTCCCATGGAATCCCTTCGGGTAACCGCCACCTGCTGAGGGAATGTGATGGCCGCCCCGTTCCGGATGATTTCCGTCATGAAATGGCCTTGTATTCCGATGGTTTTCTCTTCACGGGCTGCGCCCACAATGGTCTCGAGAATATTCTCGAAGCCTGTCCCTGGCCCGTCCATACCGTTCTTGGCGGTTTTCACCTGCTGGACGCGAAAGGGGAGGAATCCTATGAGACGGCGGAAGAGCTGACCGGACTTGCCGTACGGCTGCTCCGCTC